>CAYLVN010000163.1:0-7464 GCA_964387115.1 uncultured Fibrobacter sp. | reverse complement strand
CGGAAAATGAATTTTTAGAGGTGCCCTTAAGACAAAAAAACATAAGCAGGCCCATGAAGATCAATTATAAAGCACTGCTTCCGGCAACTGTCCCGGCAATTCTGGTCTGTATGATTTTCGATGCAGCTGTAGAGTACATCCTCAGCCGCTTTACCGGAATTTCGTTTTTGTCATTTTTTGAACAGAAACTGCACATTCACTATGGTACCCGGTTTTTTCTGTTGAATTTTTTACTCTTCTCTGCTGAGATGTTCCTGGTTATCTGTTTTTATGCTGTGCTTAGAACTCACTTTCAATCCCCTGTAAAGCCTGCGATTATCTGTTCCTGCTTTTTTATCGGATTTACTTACTTATTGCTGTTCCAGATGATAAATCTTGGTATTTATCCGCTGACACCGGCCCTTGCATTCGGGGTCAGTACACTTGTAAGCTTTCCCGGTGCAGTTTTCACCGGGGCATTGATATATGAATGGCAGAAGGAAGAAACATTACCCCTGGAGGCCAGATGAACAAGAATCTGATACTCGCGATTACATCTGCAATCATCATCTGCAGCTGCGGAGGAGACACAGGTACAATTACTACACAGATGTCCGAGGAAGAGAGTCAGAGAATGTATAGTGAGAATGCTGTTGTCAATAGCACCCTGATTTATGCATATCGCATCTCAAGAGAGTATTCCCAATCGGTCCCGTCTTCCTTCACCAGTGCAACAGTGACCGGGGAATACGGGACAGTAACCTTCTCCGGCACATCTTCGGAAGCCAATGACCGCATTAATCTTTACCTGTCCAGCAGATTCAGCAATTTTGGCTCATGGCTTGGCAAAATAACCGAATATAATGGTTCAGACACAATATCTCTTGACAAAAATACCAGACAGCTGCTGGAATACCGCACATCTTTACAGAGCTGCACAATGAATTATTTAACCGGGACAGGTTCATTTATCGGGAGTATTCATTTTAATCCGATCACTGTCTCAAAACAAACCGACACCACTGAGACTATAACTGTTCCTTATAAGATAAAGGGACTTCTGCAGGCCTCATCGTATGACTGGAAGCTTGATGAAAACAAGACACTTATGACAACATTCAAAAAGTGATTGTGTGTCTGTTATCTCTGAATATTCAGTTTCCAGGAGAGGCGAATCTGCTGTGATTGGCCGGGACGGCAAATCGGGACACACATGAGCACCGCTGAATGAAAAAGATAGTGGCAATCCTGTTTGTTCCGGGTTATTATATAATTATCGATACCGTCTGATATATTATTTTTTCAACAAGACACTGACTATTCTTTCAACACGTACAAATTATAGCTTGGAAAGAGAAAATTGTATGAAAAATTTAAAGCCACAATCTGTTTTTGCTTTCATACTGCTGCTTTACATCTCTAATGGTTTCAGCGATAATCCAATAGTACAGACCAAGTACACTGCTGATCCGGCCCCGATGGTTTACAAAGACAGAGTATATCTTTACACAAGTCATGATGATGATGTGACTGAAGATAATTTTTATACGATGCGGAACTACTGCTGCTTCTCCAGTGGTGATATGGTAAACTGGACCGACCATGGAATAGTTGCCACACTCGATAAGTTCAGTTGGCTCAATGGTCTCAATAACGGTGCCTGGGCACCTCAATGTGTTGAACGTGATGGAAAGTTTTATCTCTATATTCCAATCCAGGGAAGAGGAATAGGAGTCCTTGTCGCCGACAGCCCGACAGGTCCATTTACGGATCCTGCCAATAAGGCGCTTCTCAGCCGGGGAAACTGGAGTGATATCGATCCGACTGTTTTTATCGACACTGATCAGGCATATATGTACTGGGGAAACGGGACCTTATGGTATGTTAAACTGAATGATAATCTGACATCATATACAGGAAATGTTGTTACGATAAACCCCAAACCAAATGGCTTTGTCGAAGGCCCATGGTTTTACAAACGAGACAGTCACTATTACATGGTTTATGCGGGTATGGGGAGCGGTTCTGAAAATATTCAGTATGCCATGAGCAGTTCCGCTACTGGTCCCTGGACACACAAGGGAATAATCATGCCGCATGGAAGATGCTTTACAAATCATCCCGGGATCTGTGACTTCAAGGGCAAATCTTACCTTTTTTATCATAACGATAAGTTACCTGGTGGTGGTGGTTACAAACGCTCAGTCTGTGTTGAACAGTTTTCCTATAACAACGATGGAACCATACCGTCTGTAGCAGCCACCGACAAGGGCCCCGATCAGGTAGTTAGTCTCAACCCTTACGATACTGTTCAGGCTGAAACAATCTGCTGGGGGGAAGGCATCAAAACAGAGGTCTGCAGCGAGGGCGGGATGAATGCAGGGAATATTGAAAATGGCGACTATATAAAGGTAAAGGGTGTTGATTTCGGGGCCGGGCCCAATCTGTTTGAGGCAAGAGTGGCATCAAATACAGATGGCGGTAAAATTGAGTTGCACATTGATAGCAAAGACGGAACACTTATTGGCACCTGTACAGTATCAAAAACCGGCGGATGGCAGAACTGGGAAACGAAATCCTGTACAGTCAATAATGTGACCGGCAAACATGATCTGTTTCTGAAATTTACTGGTGCAAGCGGATTCCTTTTCAATGTAAACTGGTGGAAATTTCAGACGGCAACAAAAACCACTTTAGATAATCAACTGGTTCAGATAAAACCGGGCAGGCTGAATGTTTTATCAAAAGATGCAAATGCAATCAGGTTTAACTACAGCGGCACGGAAGGTTTTTCAGGGAAGAACCTGAAGGTTACATTTTCCGATCTGCAGGGACGATTAGCTGTCAATCAGCTCTGCACAGAAAAGGCATCCGGTATGGTTTATTTTACAGTCGATAGAAAACAGCTGCGACCGGGCATGTATATGGTTCGTATCTCTGCTGAGAATAAAATTTTATTCAACAGCTGTTTTATGTTGCAATAGTCATTAATTGTACTGCATGTAAAAGAATAAGGCCGGGGGAAAATACCCCCGGCGGCAGTTTAAAATATCAGCCGGTTGTCCGGGCTGGGTGGGCATTGAAACGGTTCGGTAAGGGTGGGTTGGTTGGCTGTTTTAGAAATTACTCATGATATTTATACCGAAAACCGATAAGTAGAAAAAGAACAACTGCTCAGCTATTCAGGATGAGGAAGCGTAAAGCATCAATCCTCACTGTCAGTTTTCATACAGGGTACAGAAAAATCAAGAGACCAGAAATACCGTCAAGGTAATATAAAAGGTACGCTTGACTCCAGGCACTCGTCTTACGGGTTTCCTGGTTGTTAAAAAACAAGACATTTTTAACCCAGGTGGAGTTTATTATGGACACTGCTGCACCAACGCCCGCTCAGGCTGCGAACGAACGAAACCGACTTCTTCATCTGACACTTGATGCACTTAAGGTGTTCAATGTCACAAACCTGGTATGCAATACGAAGTCAGGCAGGTTCCTCCTTGATATCAATGATTCAATAATATCCAGACATCTCATGCTCTACGGTCATTTCGAACATGATCAGGTGCAGCAATGGCTCAGTTTTGTCGATCTTAAAGGCGGAAGCGGGACCATGCTGGATATTGGATCAAACATAGGGTCTACCAGTATACCACTGGGGCTCCAGAAGAAGTTTTCCCGGATTTTCTGTTTTGAACCGGACCCCAAAAATTTCCAGGCACTTGAATTCAATATCAAGATTAATGATCTTGTACAATCAGTCGTTGCGGTGCAGACTGCAATCGGCAGTGTCGACGAGCCGGTAACCTTCGAACTCAGCAATGATAATTACGGTGACCACCGGATCAGTTACGGATTGCAAACCGGTGGAATGTATAACGAACAGGCACGTAAAAAGATAACCGTTCCCTGCAGCCGGCTCGATACGGAAATCGCCAGGAATGGTATTGACATAAACGAACTGGTGCTGATCAAGTGCGATTCTCAGGGGAGCGAAGGCCATGTTTTTCGGGGTGCTTCCTCGCTGCTTGGTCGCAGACAGGTTCCCTGGGTGATCGAGTTCTGGCCGTACGGATTGCAGAGATCTGGAATCACTCCCGACGAGATGAATGCAATTATAAGGAAGTACTTCTCGACTTTCATTGAATTCGGCGAGGGCGGGCAGGTCCAGCCTGTCAAACCGGTGGACATGTTCGAAACCTTATATGCCAAATATACAGGCGATACATTCTGCAACGTACTGCTTCAGCCGTGATGGAGACTGCGATGCCTGAGAAGCCTTAGCGCTTAACAGCTTACGATTTTTTTGCCTCATCCAACGGCGGTTTTCAGGTTAATAGAAAACGGTTTACAAACTAGCCGTTTGTAAAAAAATGCGGAAGAAAAGGCCTGGATTAATAGATCCGGGCCATACAATTATCAATCAGTCCCGCTTTTGGTTCTACTCACTACCAATATTTGAAAAATCCCCGGTCATTTGCCATTTTTATGTAATGCACTCAATCATAACCGCTGATAATATCTGGAAAGTTTTTGGCAGGTATTCGATCCTGGAAGACCTTTCATTGAAGGTTGAAAAGGGCTCGGTTTATGGTCTTGTGGGACTCAACGGGGCAGGGAAGACAACTCTATTGCGTCTTTTGGCTGGTAACCTGAAGGCAACCAGGGGGGAACTGGCTGTGATGGGCTTCAGACCCTGGGATCACAGGGAAGAGTTCTATAGAAACCTGGGAATAGTTCTGGAGAATGATGGTTTCTGGGGTAACCTGACCATTCGTGAGAATCTCTCAATCTATGCTTCCGCTAAACAAATCTCACCTGAGAAGACAGAGGAGTATCTTCGTGAATACTGGAAAGACACGGAGATTTATAGCTGCACAAAAAAAGTCAAATACCTCTCTCGGGGACAGAAGATGCAGTGTGCTCTCTGCAGAGCCTTCCTGGGATGGCCCTCGGTTTTTCTTCTTGATGAGCCTGCGGTTGCTCTGGATATTACCGCCTTTGATCATTTCTGCAACATGATAAATATTGCCCGGGACCGCGGGGCAGCACTGATTATCAGCTCTCATCAGCTTGATTTGATCGATAAGCTCTGTGGACGGGTGGGAATTCTGCGTGACAAACATCTCTCTGAACTTGACAGAAACAAAAGCCCGCTCTGGTCCGTGACTGCCGACAGCTCAGAACAGTGGAAAGAGATTATTGAAAAATCAGGCGGCAGAAACGTAATCTATGATGGTCAGTGGAGATTTGAAATCGAAAATCCCGAAATTTCTATCCCGGAGCTTGTAACTGCTCTTGTAAATGCAGGGTGCAGGATAAGGGAGGTTCGCTCGCTCGATAAAGAAAACATCCTCAGCGACACAATCCGGGATATCTATGGAAGCAGAGCTGGTGGAGCGGCGTAAAATGAAAAGCGTGATAAATGTGCTCAGAAAAGAGTGGATGTGTTTCAAGGGATCGGATAAAGGTGTCTTTGGCCTCTATCTGATACTGATCCTTTCATGGAGCCTGCTGCTTGGTGCAGGAGGCCAGGAGTCCGGAATCAAAACCGGGCCGCTGTGGCTGATATTTTTCTCCGTTGTAGTGGCAGCCAACTTTTCTAATACTGTTTTCATTTCTGAGAGAGTAACCGGATCACTGGAAATCCTGATCACTTCCGGATTATCCAGAAACAGCATTCTATATGGAAAGATGCTCTTTGTGAGTGTTATGAGTATTGTTATTGGGGCGATATGTCTTGCACTTGGAGTGCTGTGGTCAGAGTTGATCTTCAGGACCGGCGTCAGCGGCGGCTATGTAAATTCTGTTGATTTCCTGATTTATGCATGTTCTGTATTTGTAAATGTTTCGATCAGCGCTTATCTATCGGTCCGGATCGCCAACCCCAGACTCATCCATTTTGCAAGCATGTTTATTCTTGCGGTGATAATTTTCTCCTACATGGCACTCTCCTCCTATTTACCGGTCTCTCCGGTTTATCTGATACTGGTTCTGCTTTTATCAGGGGCGATCTTCACTCTGCTGGCCAGACGGGAGTTCAACAGCGAGCGGATCCTTCAAACTGTAATCCTTTGAATCGGCATCGGAATCGATCCTCAATTGTGTGCTTTTTGATTGTTCATGCCGATAAAACGAGACTCTGATCCTGGAAGTCTTAGCGCTTAACAGATTGCGGTTTTCTGCCTCATTCAGACTGTCATATTTCAGGTTAATTGTCCTTTGGAATCCATGGCGTGAGTTCCATCAACTGACCTTTAGTCAAGTAGCGTTTTCCATGACCCAGATAGATCTTTTCCGGGGCAAAATCCTTAAGCTTCTTCAGAGATTCTGCGATAGTGGACCAGTTATCAGCAAAATAGCACTGTGATCTGGGGTGGGTATCCCAGGTAATCAGGTCCGCAACAAGAACAATCTTTCCCGGAAGCATAAGACCACAGTGGCCCGGGGTATGTCCGGGGAGATGGACAATTCTACCGTTTACCCCGAAGCTGTTCAGATCAAAACCATCCTCAAATAGAATATCTGCTCTTAACCCCTCTGGCTTCATCAGTAATTCTCCAAAGGGCAGAATCAATTTTCCTGCGATTCCCAGACTTCTGACAATGGGCAGAGGCGTTTTCGAATTCTCTAAAGCATCTGCATCGTCTGCGTGGATCGCCACCTTTGCACCCGTCAATCTCTTGATAGCGGCTGTACTGCCGTAGTGGTCAAAGTGTCCATGAGAAATCACAATCAGCTTCAGGTCATCTCTACCCAGAAGTCTTATCAGTTTTAATATTTTACGCTCGTAACCGGGCCATCCTGTGTCAAAGAGTACCATACCGCCAGGGGCGACCAGAAGATAAACTCTGGCAGTACCCGCATTTATCGCATAGATTGAGATTGCATCTGATGAACCCTGAGAGCAGCTGTCCCGGAGAATCTCTTTATGAAACTCAAGGTCTGCATTAAGAGCTGCCGGAGGAGTGCAGCGGGGAAATATTGCTGTCAGGCAGATAAGTGTAATAATCAGACAGGCGATTCTCAAAATGATCCTCCAGGAGAAGCTTGGCTGAAAACTGGTGCGCCACCTTCCGGATTTAAAGAGCAAAAACTATCCCGTCAAAATTCTGGTACGGCATTTGCAATCCCATACATGGCAAGGCATCTTCGGATGCAGCTACAAGGAGGAATCTATGGCTTCAAAGAAGGTAAATATCAACTCCGCAAGCAAAGAGGAACTGATGAACTTGCGGATGATGGGGGATACCAGAGCAGAATATCTTCTGAAAAATCGCCCCTATAAATCATGGGAAGATGTTAAGGACAAAGTGCCCAGTTTTTCAGATCAGATGATTGAAGATCTTAAAAAGAGCGGGGCAACAATTTAACTGAAATTTCAATTCTCAATACTGTAAAGAGGGGCAGTTTTTTACTGCCCCTCTTTAACCTGAAAATCACAGTTGGATGAGGCAAAAAACCGTAACCTGTTGAGCGCTAAGGCTT
>CAYLVN010000162.1:5392-7492 GCA_964387115.1 uncultured Fibrobacter sp. | reverse complement strand
TGTATCACGGGGTACCGGCCTCGCTAAAACCACGGAGATCAATGATACCATCAGGGTTACAGCCAACAATTACATCACCGGATCCATGGCGATCACCTCTTACGAACAGCAGAATCTCTCTATCACTCTTGATTCTGCGACTGGAGAGGCTGGCCGCAGCAGTGGATGCGGTAAAAATCCGACTCTTACAAGCGGCAGACAATCGATTCAGGTCAATGGCCAGCCACGTAATTTCATGATCAGAATTCCTGAAAATTACAATAACACCCATCCCTATCCGCTGGTTTTCGCATTCCATTGGAACGGTGGAAACATGAACGATGTTGACGGCGGCGGAACCAGCGGTTACACATGGTCCTACTACGGACTCCGGGAGCAGGCGGACAAGAGTACCAACAATCAGATGATCTTTGTAGCACCTGACGGTCTCAACGCCGGCTGGGCAAACAGCAACGGACGTGACCTCGCATTTGTAGACGAAATGCTCAAACGGATAAAAAGTGATCTCTGTATCGACACTACACGAATCTTTGCGTTGGGTTTCAGCTATGGAGGAGGCATGAGTTATGCAATTGCCTGTTCCCGTGCAAAGGTTTTCCGCGCGGTTGCTGTCTACTCCGGTGCGCAGCTCAGCGGTTGTGATGGCGGCAATGATCCAATCGCATACCTTGGAATCCATGGGGTAAGCGATCCAACATGCCCAATCGGCGGCGGACGGTCGCTGCGTGACAGATTTGTCAGAAATAATGGCTGCACCGCAATGAATGCCCCTGAACCCTCAAACGGCAGCAGAACACATACATGTACCAGATATGAAGGTTGCAGAAGCGGCTACCCGGTTGAATGGTGTGCTTTTGACGGCGGACACACTCCGGGTAACGTTGATGGCGGCGGCGATGATGGCGCCAAAACATGGACTAAAACAAAAACCTGGCAATTCTTCACACAATTCTAATAATCAAAATACGGGAGTTGCACTGTTCAACTCCCGTATTTTTTTTTGCGTTCAGCGTTCAGCGTTCAGAGGTTCAGAGGTCAAGGGCAGTTCAGAGTTAAAACGCTATGATTTTCTTACCAGCCTGAAAGGCTGATCTACCCAGCGAAGGGCAATGCCCTGGTGTTAACAGATTCAATTGAATCGTCCTTCAAGGGCGGCCCGGAATTGATATGGGTTAATTTTCTCATCAGCCTGAAAGGCTGATCTATTCCAGCGAAGGGCAATGCCCTGGCGTCCGGCGTTCACCAGGCACGAAAACAGCCTAACATTTCAACATTTCTGTAGCAAACGTAATATGCGACGCGATCCCCGTCTTTATCGCAGCTTCATCGGGTATAAATTTTGCCGAATGGATTCCGAAACCGTTAAATTTCCTGCCTGAGGGCCTGACTCCAAGGTGAACGTAAAGACCTGGAACTTTCTGCTGGTAATATGCAAAATCCTCTGCAAGCATCGTGGGATCGGGTCTATGCACCACTGATGAAGAGCCGTAGAGAGAGGAGAATGCGCTGCTGAAACAGGCGGTCATATCCGGATCGTTAAAGCTTGGCGGGTAAGATTCCTGAAAGGTGACTTCTGCTTCAGCACGAAAAGATGATGCCGTCTGACGGATCATCTCACCAATTCGTCTTGAGAGGTATTTAAGTGTCTCTTTTGAATGGCTTCTCAGTGTTCCCTGAAACTCAGCCTGATCAGGAATAATGTTCCTGAGGGTTCCGGCATGGACTGTTCCGATATTAAGTGTGGCAGGGGTAAACGGGCTTGTTTCACGGCTGATAAGTGTCTGAAGTGATGTAATCAGAGCCGCGGCGCACACTATCGGATCAACCGATTTCTCAGGTGTGGCTCCGTGAGCGCCGGCACCCTTGACAGTCACATCGAAAGTGCATATTCCGGCGTAATCTGTTCCTTCTCTCAGCCCTACTTCTCCACTCTTGTGATCGGTGCTTACGTGAAGGCCGAAAATTGCCGACACATCATCGGGAAAAACTCCTGCGTTAAGCAGGCTCCATGCCCCGCCCGGTTCAACTTCCTCAGAGGGCTGGAACAGAAGAGTTATCGTTCCTGAAAAAATTCTGTTCATGAAGTACTCCTTTATTCAA
>CAYLVN010000162.1:0-5382 GCA_964387115.1 uncultured Fibrobacter sp. | reverse complement strand
CTCTTGTTTTATTCAGTACCGATGCTGCGCCAAGAAGAATCGCGGTGTGCATATCGTGTCCACAGGCATGCATCACACCATCTCTGAGAGATGAGTACGGAAGCCCGGTTTTCTCCAGTATAGGAAGAGCATCGGTGTCGGCCCTGAGCACAATGTGCCGTCCCCTGCCGTTGCGTATCGCAGCCATTACCGCAGTTTTTTTCAAGTGATAAACAGGCTTGAGTCCGATTCCGGAAAGATATTTGTGAATGAGGGCAGCGGTTTCAAACTCCTGGCCTGAGAGCTCAGGATTCCGGTGAATTGCACGGCGCAGGAGGACTGCCTGCCTAAAAGAGTCTTCTATGTGACTGCTGATCTGTTTTATATCATTGATTTTTTTCATGTGCGAAGGAGTCTTTCCCGTCGTTTAAAAAAGCGGACAAGCGGCTCAACATATTCGGTTTCAGTTGAAACTTTTATTTCATCGACTCCAACTGTTCTGAATGATGAACTGATCAGATCCTGCTTTTCCTTCATCTCTTTCAAAAAGAACTCCCTGAACTTTCTGCTTCCGGAGTCAACAAGGATTGTTTTGCCGCTTTCGGCATCCTGCAGCTCTATGAGACCCACATCGGGGAAAACGCTCTCTCTGGGATCATTGACCCTTATCGCAATCAGATCGTGTTTTCGGGCAGCGATCCTGAGCGCACTGTCAAAAGGTGGAGAGAAGAAATCGGAGACAAGAAACACAACAGCACGTTTTGTCTGGACACGGTTGAGAAACTTTACAGCCTCACTGATACTTGTCCCGGGCTGTCTGGGCTTGAAATAGAGAAGCTGGCGTATAACATTAAGAACGTGGTTTTTGCCTTTTTTGGGCGGGATGAAGAGCTCTACTTCGGAAGTAAATATGATCAGCCCAACCCTGTCATTATTCTTTATTGCAGAGAACGCAAGGAGGGCACAGAGTTCAACCGCGGTCTCACCCTTGAATTTATTTACAGTGCCGAAACTTCCCGATGCCGATGCATCAACCATCAGCATGACAGTAAGCTCACGCTCTTCTGTATGTTTTTTAATATAGGGTTCACCCATCCTGGCCGTAACATTCCAGTCGATATTGCGGATGTCATCACCTTCGGTGTAGCTCCTGACTTCCGAGAATTCCATTCCCTTGCCTTTAAAGGCACTGTGGTATTCTCCTGAAAGTATGGAGTCAACGACCCTTTTGGTCTTTATCTCGATTCGACGGATCTTCTGAAGTACTTCTTTTGGTATCATAGTTTATTAATGTCAAGGTCTTTGAGAATACCATTAAGGTTTTCAAGTTGCTGTCTTCCCTTTTTGATTTTCCGGCTGATAAGAAAAAGCATCAGAATATTGAAGACAGCCATGGCTAATGCTGTGATATTCCATTTTGAAAATTTGAAGGTCATTGCCTCATCCTGAGCTTTTTTAGTTTCTTTGTCGGAAATATCCTTATGATTTTTTCTAATTGCGGAAATGGTTTCTTTATTGCCTGTTCCTGTAACTGTGAGGTTATTTGCTTTCTGGAACTTACTAATCGAGGCTGTCAGTTCATCTTCCATGAATCCAAGTCCCCCCAGGAGGTTCATTATTTCCGCTCTCATCAATCTTCGCTGTTCCCTTGCCACCTCTCTGAGCTCTTCGCCTGTTGAAAACGATGTACTCATCGGGAACTGCTCGATAAGGCTGGTATAAACTTCAGTTGCCTTTGCATAATCATCATTGCTCTGATAATAGAGAGCTAACTCAAACAATGCATCATCGGCTACTTCGCTGGTTTGGTGCTTCTTATAGATCTCTTCCATTATAGAAATCATTTTTACTGTGTCTCCAAGCTGGCGAAAAGTTTTGCCTTTCCAGAGGAGATACTGCGGCTTACCGGTAACAGAGTCTGCATAGGAGAAATTCTTAAGAGCATTTTTGTAGTCGCGGTTTTTAAAGTATTCCAGACCCGATCGGAAATAGAGTTCCGGAGGATCTTTCTTCCTGTTGAAGTGGAGGTCGTTGGAATTGCGCTTTTGACGTGTTGCGGCAATTTGATCGGAAGAGGACTTATCCTGGGGAACGGCCGCAGCTCCCCGGGGTTCATCATCAAAGATTATTCCTCTTTCAGGATCATAAATAAGCTGTCTCTGGCCATACAGTGATGAACTGAGCAGCACGACAAAAGCAATACAGACAATCTGATGGGTCCTTTGCATACACACTTTCCAGGTTTATGGCACTTCAATGCTGTCAAAAACCTTCTGCAGGATATCCTCAGAGGTAATATTCTCCGCTTCTGCCTCAAAGGTGGTGATCACTCTGTGCCGCAGAACATCCATACCCACAGATTTTACATCTTCGGGAGTCACATATCCACGCCCCCGGATAAAAGCATGAGCCCGGGCAGCACGTGTAAGAAACAGGGTGGCGCGCGGTGATGCTCCATAGGAGATGAATCCTTTGAGATCAGCCAGGCCGGCAGCCTGAGGTTCACGTGTTGCAAAAACTATACTGATAATATAGTCCTCAACTTTAGGATCCATATAGATCTCATTTACCGCTTCGCGTGCAGAGATGATCTTGTCAACTTTGATTACCTTTGAGACCTCGGGAATACTCCCTTTCCCCATGCGCTCCAGAATCTCTTTCTCCTCTTCGCGGGTAGGATACACGATTTTGAGCTTCAGCATGAAACGGTCGACCTGCGCCTCAGGAAGAGGATAAGTTCCCTCCTGTTCAATAGGGTTCTGGGTGGCCAGGACAAGAAACGGGTCATCAAGTTTGTAAGTTACATCACCGATAGTGACCTGTCGTTCCTGCATCGCCTCAAGCAGGGCACTCTGAACCTTTGCCGGAGCCCTGTTTATTTCATCCGCCAGGATTATGTTTGAAAACAGAGGCCCTTTTTTGGGGATGAATTCACCGGTCTTCTGGTTGTAGATCATCGTTCCAATAAGGTCGGCTGGAAGAAGGTCGGGGGTGAACTGGATTCTCTTGAAATTGGTATCTATGACCTGTGCAAGCGTTGAGATAGCCAGAGTTTTTGCCAGCCCGGGTACTCCCTCAAGAAGGATGTGCCCCCTTGTCAAAAGACCGATCAGCAGCCTGTCTACCATTCTGGGCTGACCCACAATCACCTTGGCCATTTCACTTTTAAGGAGAGATACAAATGTGCTCTCTTCCTTAATCCTTTCATTAATCTGCGCGATATCTACACCCACTGCTCCTCCCTGTTCTTTTTAGAAAAGTAGTGTATCATTGAATATGGTCTGGTATTATTTTTATATTCGATTTAGTGATACTCTCTATTTTAAAGAGAGATTAAAAATATATCATTTTACATGTAATTTTTCAAAGCCGGACCATATAATTGTTAATTAGAATCGCTGAATTCATCATTATACTGATGATTATCATGAGTATCGCCAGATTGATCTTCTCTCCGGGAGAAAAAAAGGTAAAACCCGGACCTGCACCTGATCAAAAGCGTTTTGACCCTGCGGGTCAGGATGTAAGTGACGGGGAGTATGAGGAAATCCGGTGATTTCTTAAAAAGGGGACACTGTGGAACTTGCTGTTACTCAAATCGGTAAATTCAAAGTAATCAAGCCCTCCGACAGAATCGACTGGGAAAGCGCCAGACTGCTCGACAAAGAGGTGCAGCAGATAATATCAGAAGGACTCTGTCATATTGTCTTTAATCTTGATGAAGTTACATTTATCTGCAGCGGCGGAATCGGAGCACTCGTTTATAACCTTAATAAGGTCCGCAAAATGGGTGGAGCCATCTACATTATCTCCTCAAACGAATACATCAACTACATCTTTGAAACTCTGAAATTCGACCTGGTATTTGAAGGCTACCTTTACAACTCTTACGACGCTTTCGCCAGTGAAGTTCTGGAAAAGGAAAAAGTATAAACGGCTCCGTCCGCACAACTTCCCTGCCCGGATCAGCTCTCAGCAGCATCTCCTTTCACTTCTGGTTTAAAGATGATATGGATGCTCATCAGGTCTCATCCTTCTCATCCTGCACCATCGCTTCCATCTGTTCCAAAAAGTGTTCCCTGTCCTCGACATCAAGACTGTCAAAGAACACCGGATGTAAATTGATTGTATGATCCAGCAGCTCTCTTTCAACCTCTTCTTTACGTTCTCCCTCTGCAATAAAATTGCAGCTGCGTTCTGCGACATCTCTGCAACGTAGAAATTTCATAATGATACCCTCCTTAAAAGAATTCGATCTTCAGGGCATTATTATCCTGAAAAATCGCAATCTATTGCACATAAAAGACTTCAACCATTTCTTCATCAACATTTTCCGGTTCCCCCACGCGTCTTTACTGCGGTTTTCAGGTTTAAGATCGTAATCTTAATGGCGGTCCTTGATGCTATTCGGGCATCCAGAGGAGCGTTACCAGGGGCAGTTTAAGGGTCAGGAGGAGTTATGGAACAGAGCGGCAGTAAGAGAAAGAGATCTGCTCAGATTAAAGAGGAAGAGCTGTTGAGTCCGCAGGCTGAGCCGAATTTAACGGAACAGGGGAAGAAAAAGGTGGCGGAAGCTGAAAGAGAACATGTTGCGCCATTAAACCGGAAAAATGCAGAAGAAGGCAAAAAACGGAAATCTTCCGAGCGCTGAGCAGAGATGAGAAACAGGGTTTCGGAGAAAAACATAGACAAGCAGGAAATGCCTGAAGGTTAAATAGATCAGGAGGTTATGGGGTTCTTCCCATAACCTTAATAGCTACGAAGTTGTTTATGCGCTGAAGTAAGAACCCAAAAGGCCCGAAGAAGATGTAATCTTTCGGATAAAGATAGTCCAATTACATCACTTTGAGCCTTTTTTGTCAAGACCTGTCATCATCAGAAAAATACTTGTCATAAAATCTCTCTGTAGACATAGTCTCCAGGTCTATAATAAGGCTGATTATTTCATCTTTCTCTATGACGGTATCCCTGTCAGGGCGGTCGTCGAGCGTTATAAACGGATCCACTCTTTGATGCATCATAATTTACCCCCTAGTGCAGGATTTTCCAGTCTTTCCCTCAACCTTCTTATTCTATATCTCGGCCTTTTTCAGGATAAACTTTAAATCTGACACTATAGTATCTATTAAAAAATTCGAAAGCCTGGAATAATTATTGTCCTTGTCGTAATTCAGTAATTCAGACAAGTCGAAAGTTGCAAGTCACAAGTTAAGAGTACAAAGAGTAGATTTTTCCTGGGCCGTATGCTTAATCTACACATTCCTGTTATCAAATTTCCCCTTTTCTAATTCCGAATGGCTGCAAAAATTATAGTCTGCCGGCAGTTCTACGGCGCGGGACTTCGCAAATTTAGAGCTATTGGGAAGAGTAATGCAGAAGCTATGTGGTATTTTGCATGTACGA
>CAYLVN010000161.1:0-7495 GCA_964387115.1 uncultured Fibrobacter sp. | reverse complement strand
TCTCTTTGGTTTCAACAAAACCGTGTTGCCACTAACTTTGATACGATGTCTAAAAATAAAAAGTGACATCATACAAAGAAAAT
The DNA here is from genome assembly GCA_964387115.1 of uncultured Fibrobacter sp. Taxonomy (GTDB): domain Bacteria; phylum Fibrobacterota; class Chitinivibrionia; order Chitinivibrionales; family Chitinispirillaceae; genus JAAYIG01. The sequence continues at coordinate 7,412 of CAYLVN010000161.1, read as the reverse complement.
CTCAGACTAAAAAGATGATTAAACCGCGGGAAGCTAATTGATGCCGTTCTTCAACGACGTGAAAATTCGTAAGGCATTGCTGGGACGGTTACTTCCGTGTATAACGCAACAGTCTGTTCATCGTCATTCATTCCAGCGAAGGCCGGAAACACGATGTTAGCTGTTGTTATTTTATCTGTCCTGTTTTAATTGTTATACTTATTAGTTTATATCCATCGTCTGTCCTCAAAAATCCAAAATGGTCTTGTGGAAAGTTATTATTGATTTTATGAGTTATAACAATATTCTTTACTGGATAAATCCAATCTTTAGATTCACCACAATTATTAAAAAAAATACTGTATCTATCAGATTCGTAAATGAGTGGATTAAGTCCTTCGTTAGAAATATAGTATTCGCATTTATTGGAATTTAATTCAATTAATTTTGATTTGATGAGTTCAAAATTTCTTTCAATAAACTTTTCTTTTTGTTCCTTTATCCAACCACCGTGCTCTTTCCAAAATGTAACCTCGTCATACGTTACACTAAGTAAATTTTGTTTTGTAAAATTGTTTAGCAGACATGACTTTAGCCAAGTTTTAAATTCTTTGTCAAAATCTAAGAATGAGTAATACTGTCCATTAATTGCCTTAAAATTTTGTCTTAAGGTGTCAGAACTTTGTAAATTAGAAATAGTTACTGAAAATAAATCCAAATTGTTATCCCATTTAAAGTTATCAATTAGAATGTTGTTGCTTGTGTCAATAAGCAATTCTTTACCACCTACCCAACTATAATGTTCCCGTCCCTCCCAATATTTCTTTTCAGCATCTTTTAATGCTATAATCATTCCATATCTAACTCTTGTCAAGTCATTATACTCGGCAGGAATTACAATTTCTCCATTTTTATTAAACATACCCGCTTTGTCCGTTTTGTAGTCTCTGAAACGGATAAACCCCTCGCTTTCACAGTCAGCACCATTGTCACAAGTATGTATACTATCTCGGCCAACAATTCGGCCTGCTTTTGTTATATAGTAGCTTTCCCATTTTTCATTAACCTCTACTTCTTCTGTCACAGCAATAATATCATCGAATTTATTTGCAGTAGTAAATCTCATAAATTTCGGTTCGATTTTGATATTCCCATTTTTATCTTTGAAACCGATTAAAGAAGTGTCTTTGTTCCAAAATGAAGTCCAAGTGTCATTGTGTTGTCCAAACAATGTCATGCTTAAAGTTGTCAAAAGAAATGTCAATAAATAATGTTTCATTTGTATCTGGTTGTTTTTTTATAATAACAGCCAACGTGGCCAACGTGCGCAGGGCTGCTTTGAGGTTGGCGCACTTGGCAGGTTGGTGGCCGTTTTCCCACCGATTGTCTTAAGCGCATGAGTGCGCACCTGATTTAACAGATTCTTTAATAGAATTTTTGGTATAATTCCAGATTTGCTACATTTCTCATGATACAAGATGAAAATTTAAAACGCAAAGGAAGCGAAGGTCGCAGAGGGGTAACCGCTTCGCGTTTAGAAGAATCCCGGTTCCATTGATTAATGATTAATGTAATCTTCCATCCTATAAACGTGTAGCGTTTATCCTTTGCGACCTGTTTTTATTTCTTTTCATCTCTGCGTCTTTCCTCTGCAATTCTCTGCGCACTTTGCGTTTAAATTCCAGTCTTGCCTGTATTGTCATTCCGGCGAAGGCCGGAAACCATCTTACACTGCTCTTCCATTTCATTCTTGAAATGAAAAGTTCTCACTTCGTTTTCAGCCTCTTCTCAATCTCTCCGTAAACAAACTCAATTTTTCCGGTTTTCATTCCGGTCTTTCTTCCAAGCTCAATAATAGCCTTACCGAATATCTCTCCTTCATTTCTTTTTGACCCCTTCTCAACATCAACAGCATAAGCTGACATCGTGCTGTATGGGGCCTTTTCGATTATCCCCCAGGTAACATCCTCTGCATCAGGCGAAACAGGCGCTCCGGATTTCTTTACAATCTCAACGGTCTCATGAAGGATCTCTCTAGTCATCTGTTTCCATGAGGGGTCGACCATAAGTTCGCCAAGCACCTTGCCCGTATAGGCATTCATCAGGTTCACCGCAACATTAAACATGTACTTCTGCCAGATAGCCGGGTAGGAATCCTTCACCCAGGTGGCATTCAGGAGCGATTTGTCTAATGCACTGTCGAGAGTTGAAACCAAGTCAGTTGGCGTGTAGTCTTTATACATCGGGTCCGCGCCATAAATGATCGGCCCCGGAAAATAAAAGTGACACTCACCGTTTCCCGTCCTGCGCCCTCCAATATAGATACAGGATGGGAAGACATAGCCGCTTCTGTAAAATTTCCTGATCTGATCGTATATGTCAAACCCGTTAAGAAGCGGAATAACTTTCAGATCTGGATTGCTGATTCGACAGAGCTCTTCGGAAACAAGCGGCAGATCATAAGATTTAACGCACAAAAAGACGACATCCGGAACCGGTGCTTCGAAAATCGAAGAGAAAGCGCCGCCTGGATGGCACACTTCGATTTTATTATCCGGTAATTTCAGGAGGAGACCGTTTCTGCGGATCGCCTCAAGATGATCTCCGCGGGCAATAAAGTGTACTTTATGTGGTCCTTCCTCGCGAAGATTCCTGCACAAGACCCCGCCAACGCTTCCGCCTATTCCTCCGATCCCGTAAACACAAATATTCATATCGTTTCCCGTTCAGCGTTCAAGGGTTCAGCGTTCAAGGGTTCAAGGGTTTAAGGGTTCAAGGGTTTAAGGTTCAGAAGTTCAGGTTCAGTTCCCGTTCAAAGATTATTAAAGGAAACCTGAACTAATGAGCCCGCTTGAAACACCTTCATAAATATAATATTCCCAATAAGGTTTAAGCCCCGGAATTGAGCCGGAAAAAGAATGCATACATACCCGGTTTTGCTATCTTTCTCTCTGAACTTCTCACCGCATCTCCCTGATCCTCACTTCAATATTCTCATCTTCAAGCAGCGCGGTAAGCTTCGAAATATCTGTATCCCCGAAATGATAAGGATATAGAATTTGTGGACCTACAGCTTTTGCGGCATCTGATGCCATCTCCGGAGTCATCGTATATGGAAGATTTACCGGAAGGAAAGCGATATCAATCTCCTGAAACTGTTTCATTTCAGGAATATTCTCTGTATCTCCTGCGATGTAGATCTTTTTGCCGTTTAACGTAATGATATACCCGTTTCCTTCGCCTATGGGGTGAAAAGGCTGACCATTCTTGCGTTTGTGAACAATATTGTAAGCCGGAACAGCCTTGATCCTGATACCTTTTACTACTTTACTTTCGTTATTCTTTATAAAAACCGCATCTTTTACCTCTCCGGCAATTGATTGCGGTCCGATAATTGTGGTCCCTTTTTTCCGGATCAGGTTCAGTGCTGTTGTGTCAAGGTGATCAGGGTGATTATGGGTGATAAGAACCAGATCAGCATCAGGCAGAGTAGAATAATCAGCCATTTTGCCATAGGGATCCACATGAATAATGAATTTATCGACACTGAACATCAGGCTCCCATGACCGATAAAGGTAATCACCAGATTGCCGGACGAGGTATTTATAGTATCTGCCTGGAAGGTCTTCTGAGCAGATGTAGAACTTGACAAAAAAAGAACAATCATCAGGGATGTCAAAGCATGTCTCATAATATTCCTCCGTGGTGTCCGGTTAAATTACTTCTGCTTGAATCTATAAAGATATAAACCGGCTGCTTTATTTTTAATAACTATGTCACTTAAGCCTGTGGGACCATCCTGTTTACCTGTACGCTGCCGGTAAGATCGTTTTCCCGAGAGAATATAACTCTCTATCAAAGTGCCGGAAGGAATGTTTTTGATAAATTTATTTCTATCCACTACCGGCCCTTTTTCTATGCCATCCATTCGGATCACTGGATACTGTAAAATTTCATACATAACCTTTCCTTCGGATCCCGGTAAGGAAAAACCCGCCAGATAGCCGATTGTAGGAGCAATGTCAATCTGCTCCCGCCTGTGCGCAGACTTGTGATTAACCTTTACCTGTGGTCCCAGAATCACACACATGATATGAGTGCATCCCTCGCAGGCATCGCCATGAGAACTGAAGTTCTGCGTATGGCGCCCATGATCGTTTGTAATAAACAGCGTAGTGGAATCCTTTAGAACCGGATCATTGAGAACAGAGTTCCACAAATCTCCCACATAGCCATCTATTTCCTTAATCTTATTTATGTATCCGCTCGAGTCCCCGGCATGCCCCATTGCATCAGGCCCCGCATAATTGATCAGCATAAGTGAGGGGTGATCTCTGAGGAGTTTCTCAATCGCAATCGCATGTGTCAGGCTGTCGGCCCTTAAACCGTCATCACCGCAATCGACGGTTGGAAGATATTTTCCGGACCATAGAGGATCTGATGTATTACCAAGCACATTCAATTTCTCTTTGCAGCATAACACCATGCATGAGGCTGAATCGGCACCACTTTGCTTACGATAATGCTGGAATAAAGATGGTGAGGATGGAAGCATCGATCCATCATTAGAGATTCTCTGATAAGTTCCGGTTGTGATTCGCGCATGACCGGGAACTGTTTCCGAAAGCATTCCGATAGAATCGGGAAGAAAGGTCCTGAAATTTGTCAGTATGGTGCCTTCTCTGGCCAGCGCGGCAATATTGGGGATGTTCGCTGTATTCCTAATTGTTTCAGAATACCTGGCTCCATCCACTACCACTATGACAACATGGTTAGATGAATATGAATCATGGCTTGAAAGCAGGAAGTAAACAGATGAAAAAAACAGAATACGGACAAAGGGGATATCCATGTTTTCAGCCCTTTTCTCATGTTACCTGACTTACACACCAGGAAAGAGATAAATGCAATTCATCCTGATCCTGGCGCATACGTCATGTGCCATATTCTACAGCAAACCGCACTCTAAGAGGTCAAGTCTGCTTCACCTGTTGACCTGACCAGAAGCACGGTCGGCAGGCCATCCAGAAGTGAACTGATTCTGTTTTGAAAAGATACCGAATCGAACTCTTCCGGGACCTCAAATCCCAGAAAGATAACGGTTGCATTTGATGAATGAGAACGGATCAGCTTTTCCAATGGCTCACCCGAAAGAATCACCTGGATCGCGATGTTCATCCTTGATGATTCTATAAGGTTCTGAAGTTCTTCTTCTGCATTTCTTTTCATCTGTTCATTCTCAGCAGTTCTGAGGATCCGTATCGAAGTACCTGACCACTGTGAATCAAGAGAGATCAAATATGCCAGAATGACCATCAGAGAGCCATTTCTCTTACCACTCCACCAGACATCGATTCTCCGTTTTTTCTGATGAAGATCAGGCAGTCCTCCATCACGAACCAGCACAATACTCATGTTGAGCAGTTTAGCAGTCCGTAAAGACTGTACAAACGCAGAAGCCCTGTTTGGATCAGATGACCATCCAAACATCACCAGATTGGGTTTTATCGGCCCGATAGAAGTAACCTGAAGGAACTGATTGAGACCCAGATCAAAATCAGGAGTGACAAGCACGTCAGGAAAGGCTCTGATATGGTTTTTCCTGATAAATTCCTCGAGGTTTTCCATATACGCCCGTCGCTCCCTGATCTTCTCATGTAAATTACCGGAAAGCACACCGGCAATAGTCACGATTCCGCGCCCGCTTCCAAGCCAGTCGGCATATCTTGTAAGTGTTAATCTGTTCTGCGGATTGCCGGTAAAGACGATAATTGTTGGACGCCAGTTCTTGGAATGCACCGGTAACTGGGCAAGGGTAAGGAGGTTATCTCTTGTCCGGGAGTAAAAAAATCCCCTGCGTGCATCACCGAACGATGCTGCGAGGATGAATTTTCTGACATAAAGGAAAAGGCCTGCCACCAGTGCCACCGCAGCCAGAGCAGCGGGAGCATCAACAAGAAAAGCGGCGGCAAAACTGCTTACAGCTCCTATCAGCGCGGGTATCCAGTGAAACAGTTTGAATCGAGGCCTGAAAGAGGGATTGCGGCTGAAAGATTCAGTGAAAGCCGCCAGGTTGGTGATCCCGTAAGTCCAGAGAAACAGCATGGTGACCATCGATGCAACCAGGTTGAGCGCTCCACCCTCGTTTCCCTTTCCCGCAAAGTAAATCACTACAAGAGAGATCACCAGAGTAAGCCAGAGAGCCCGTTTCGGTTCACCTGAATCTGAAACCTTCGCAAAAAAGTTAGCTGGTTTCAGCAGTCGATCCTGCCCGAGGGACTGAAGGATCCGCGGAGCACCCATCATCGAGCCAATCGCACTTGAAAGTGTCGCACAGAAAACACCCAGCACAACCAGAAACCCGGTATGAAAGGGAGCCAGGGCCATAAGGCTCTGGTATGGCTTTTCAATCAGTGCTTCACGCGAGACCGACCCCCCAAGAAGAAGAATCTGAGCCGCATAGATAGCTAATGCAACAAATATGGCACCCAATGTACCAAGAGGAATCGAGCGGGCTGGGTTTTTAAGATCACCAGACATGTTAACCCCTGCCATGATTCCTGTTGCTGCAGGGAAGTAAATCGCAAAAAGCTGCCAGAATGAAAACTTGCTTTCGTTAAACCTGGCCATGTTGGCATCAAAGAGGGCATGATCAAACTTAAGAGCTCCTCCGGCCAGAAAGGCAACTATAGAAAGACCAAGAGCTCCCATAATCACATATTGAACCTTTATGGCCCAATCAGCTCCTCTATTGGTTATGATAAACAGTACAACAGCAGTAAAAAGGGATATGTACAGATAAAATGGCTTAAGAGCAGGAACCGTCATTATGAGAGATTCAGTAAACCCCAGTATATAAAATGGTACTGAAAGTGTCTGAGCAAGAAACAGCGCCAGGCCGATCGTTGCCCCGAATTCAGGCCCCAGTGTTCTTGATATAAGGAAATAGGCTCCACCGCCTTTGACATCTGTATTGGTCGCAATAGCGGAAATCGACAGACCGGTTGTTGTCGTTATCATTTTGGAAACAAACAGAATGATTAATGCCTGCATGATTCCGGCATGACCCACAACAAAACCGGCACGCATGAACATGATTACGCCGAAAATGGTAAGTATCGATGGAGTAAAGACACCGGCAAATGTAGAAAACTTCTTTGGCTCAGAAGCGGTATTGCCGGCTTTCTGCTGAGAATTCTGTGTAGAATGAATAGCGGTCAATTGAGCCATAAATAAAGTATAGTTTCCGGATAATTATAAGGAAAGAAAATGAAAATCTAAACTGTTCTGTGATATTTTCCCAGGGGGGCGCTTCATTTAATAATTGAATGCAACTTTTTCAGATGCTTTCAACTGTTTTGTGGAAGAGGTGTTTCCAACACAGGTAATAATCAAGGAAGATAAAATTTTTTTGGAAGAGGGTGCCCCCTCT
>CAYLVN010000160.1:0-7526 GCA_964387115.1 uncultured Fibrobacter sp. | reverse complement strand
ACAGGATTGACAGATACTGTCTGCCGCTGAAGCCCGGCTAAGACACCAGCTCCAAGCGATCAATTTCTCTGGTGTGTATATTTACATTCCTAAAGAATTGAAGAAAAAGCTTAAGAAAATCTATGTTTTAAGGACCTTCGATGGTACCAACGCGAGAGCGTTAGCACGCAAGCTTGATATTTCAGAGCGTACAATCTATGATTGGGTATCAGAGGAAGATAAGGTTCGTTTGCAGGTCAATTTATTCAGCAGTTAAAGGCTCTTTGAATCGGGTTCAAATGCGATTTAATCATTCTGAAAATAAGCGTACAAAGCGGTAATATTCCGGTAATTCTGGTAAAAATTCTGAAATTAACATTTTGCCTCACCAATGTATTTAATTAATTTAATATCAATAAATTACAAAATTTAAAAATCAATTTATGAATTCTGAAATTACCTGAAAAGGCTTATCTGCGGGCATTTTCAGAAGAAAATTATGTTCAGTATGTTTACTGTTTGAGAACAATGAGATGTGATAATCACTGATATGTATGGGTTTGTCGGGGAAAGGGTCCTGATGGTAAAAAAACTGAGGACTCGCTTTTTCTGCGTGTTTGACCAGAGGAGAAGAGGCGCCGGTGAACAAGACGATTCTGTCGAATTTCTCCAGTGCGTGGCTGAGTCGGGGTCCGGGGTTGTCTGAAAAAAATGATACGAAGTGGCTGCTCTCCACATCCCAGGTTTCATCTATCAGTCCGCAGGAACTGGCCAGACTTCCGAAACCAGGTTTGCCCAGAAGCACGATCTCTTCTATTTTGTCATGCTTTTTCCAGTAGTCAACAGCAGGCAGAATGTTCAGGAAGTCACCAAGGGCACCGTTATGATATATAAGAGCAGGCATTTTTACTGTAAATGTGACAGGGTATCGTAGCTGTCACATTTCCCTTTCAATCAAGCCCCATTGTTACTTTACCATCCATAATTACAAGGCCGCGGAAAAATTCCCCGGCAGAACCTGCCGACTTGAATGGTCTGGGACCTTTGCCGGCACCAAGATAAAAGCCGACCTTGTAGAAGGTATCCCCTGGATTGACATTCTGCGATTCCACATGTACTGCCAGCATATCAACCCTGCAGTTTTTCCAGTAGGGCGGGGCGTTCTTTTCGCCTCCGGGCAGATAGTAGAGCCCTTTGGTACGTCCCCAGACAAACTGAAATACGAACTGGCTTTCGATGCTTGCCCAGAATGAGGGACAGCTTACTTCGCGGTACTTTTTCTGGAGTGCACTGAAAGATTCTCTGAGTGATCCGCTGTAGAACTCAAGATTGTTATTTGTCCAGTGATCATTTATAAGGTAAACCGGTGACAGGTACTGTTCGTGGATCTCAGTGGTTGTATCTGCTGTAATCGAATCAAGCACGATCAATCCCTCATCTCCCCATGTGATCACCCGCAGATCTCGGTGAAAGGCCCTGGTCCCATGTGAATCGAAATAGTTGATTCTTCCGAATGTATCAAAACCATCACGTGTTATCTTGTCATTATGGAAAGCCACTTCCCATGTTTTTATTCCGTTTTCAGCAGAGGGGATGCCAAGAAGCGATGCCTTGAACTGGGAGATCAGTTCCGGTTTGTTATGTAAGGAGAAACCGATCAGCGGATGGTTCCCGATCGCTTTCCAGGCAACACTGCGGATCGTGCGTATGTTTCTTCTGTAACACACCTCCACAAAAGGGAAAATATGACGGGTGTCGACTGCATTTTCGATCTGTCCGGAAGAAAAGTTGCGCTGCTCTTTTGAAAAAGGCAGGCAGGCTAAAAGTGAGAGCTCAAGTCCCACCTGACTCTGAAATAAAAGTTCCCACCCCTCATGGTTCTGCTGGAATCCAAAAACCCATGGTCCCTGGTTTTCCTGGGTCGTAAGCAGACACGTATCCATCCAGGAGAGAAGCCTGCCAGTCAGATGTAAAGCTCGGGGGTCATTGTGCCACAGTCCCCATGCCTGGGCAAAGGGCTTGGGTATAAACATGGGCATGTCCTGTCCGCCGGGAGTGTAAATCATTCCCGAAGGAAGGCAGAACCGTAAGAATGTGTCAAAGGTCCGCTGATGGTTTTTGCGGAAGAGATAATCCGGCCTTTCTCTGTTGTGAAAAGAATAGGCAGCCATCGCCAGCACAACCCAGGAGCTGTAAACAAGTACTTCGGGATTGAAGAAACCGTGGTTTTCTGCTGTAAGGTCTGGAAAAAGGTTCTGTGTGGAGACTGTTCTGGATACCGAACTGCCGAAATACTCTGTATGGTCGGTTTTATCGAGAACCGCAGATGCTATATTGACAGACCAGACCTTCAGCGCATCTTCCCACTCCGGGGCGTTCACATGGTCAGGGTTGAGGTTTATTGCCCAGGAGAGAATCATGGCATCCTGCGCGTTTTCCTCTACCTTGGTGTCAATTTCACAGCCGCTTGGGGGAGAGAGGTCGATAAAACGGTTTGCCTCAAAAGCTGTGATCTCCCGTATTCTCTGCAGAAGATCCTCATCCAGTACCTCGCGGCAGAAAACCGAAATAACTCCCAGAAGCGAGGCCCAGAGACTGCTTCTCCAGTTCTCTCCCCACCTCTTACGTTCCAGAAACTCCTCAACATCGAGACTGCCGGTAATATGAGTGTCACAGGCCCACTGAACTCCCTTGTGGATTTTTGCGGCCATCTCTTCTCTGGATATTATCGCGCTTATCAGATCGCATTCGTTAAGGAAGATGTAGCTGCCCAGAATGCAGATAACATTAAGGTGCGGCCTGATCACATATTCTATCACCGGTGAGGATGATCCAACTGTACGCATATTGAATGTGGTCGGATCAGTGCTGCCGAAAATCCCTCTGGAATCATCCAGCTCAGTCCATGACTTGAGGTAATAGGGAATACTTCTTGAAAGAAGCCTCAGTATTTTCTTCGATTCTAATTTATCTGTAAAGTTAAGCATCTCAAACCTGTCGCAGTATTGTTAAGTCAGCCCTTTAAAGGCTTGTCCATCGTGTAAATAGTAATTGAATCCTTCTCAGCTGCGGCTTTCACCTTCTTTGCGAATTCCCTGGCTGTGTTGGAATCATAAAGAACAAGAAATGCATCCCCGAAAAATCGCGGAAGCCTGTCTCCTTTAAGCCAGGCTAAATTCAGGTTAACCTGCTCGCGGAGAAATGATGGATCGGAACCTGAATATCCTATTCCTAAATATGTCATCTGTTTTCCTTGAATTGTTAAAAGAGCCGATCAAAAGCTCAGAATGACAAAAATAATTAAAGTAAAATGGTTCAATACCTAACTTATGCATCCGGGAAGGAATGAAGTGCGTTTATACACAAGGGATAAGTGCAATTCGACCTGATCCGGGTGTAATAAGTCAGGTAATAGGACAGTTTACTCATTACGGACTTTGGTATCAGTAGATTGCACCTGACTCAGCTGCGGGGGGGTCTTAGAAGCTGTCTGGGAAACGCGGCTTCCTCAAAAGCTCTCTCTGTGCCGAAAATCGGAATGGCACCTTCAAGTTGAAATTCCAGAAGCTGCGGTTCGATTGCTTTTGATGGGTCAAGAATGGCCAGAAACTTACTGTCTTTCTGGAATATTTCATTGTAATCGAGCAGATTCCGGCTTGCGGCTTCATCCATCGACACCACATCAGACATTTTTATAGCTGCAGCTTTGTAGAATGATCCAAGCACCTTCTGGAGCTCTTTATTTAAAATGTCAGAGTTCTCTTCATTGAGAGTACCTACAAGCTTTATCAGAGCAAATCTGGTCTTCTGATAATAGTAGACATCCAGAAAACCAATTTCTGGAACAGAATTTTCTTTTACACCGTTTTCGGCTATCTCCATTCCAGGAGAAGGGTCTGGAGTATTTATTCTGGTTATCAAATTATTCACAGTTTTAAGGGGCAGGTGCAGCGTATTAGCAATAACTTTGGGGTCAACATGCCTTTTAGTGAGTCTGTAGAGACGATGATAAATTTCATCCGATAAATCGCAGTATCTGCCAGCCACCATTCCCCCGGTAAGCAAAATGAGTATACATCATTTTACAACTTTTTAAGCAACACGTCAATACTGGCGGATGATAGTGGTGAAGTTAATGTAAGAAAAAAATGGAGCTGAGGGGGATCGAACCCCTGGCCTCGACATTGCGAACGTCGCGCTCTCCCAGCTGAGCTACAGCCCCGATATGAAAATTATCAATTACGAAGTAAAAAAATTTCGAACTCTATGTCCAAAAATACTCTTTAAGGCTCAAACTGTCAAGAACACTGCAACAGTCATTTGGTCAAGGCGTTTCTGACTGCCTTCAAAATAGCTTTACTGCTGTAGGTGGCCCCTGAAATCACATCCACCTCAAGGCTCTGCTCTTCAAGGATGTTCTCGCGTATTGCCTCTGCAGGAGCCCCTTTGCCGCTTTTATGCTCAACGTACTCGATTGAGGTAATCTGATGATCTTTAACGGCTACCTTGACCTTTACCGAGATGGGGAACACCTTGCAGTCTCCAGAGTAGGTTCCGTCAGCTACCTTGCTCAGATCGACATCTTCGATTTCCGATGCAAGCAGTTTAATCAGATTTTTCTGCACAGACACTTTGAACATTCTGGTCCCGATTATAGAGCCTGCAAAGATAACGGCGGCAATGGCCAGAATGGTAAAAAGAACTTTGTCCTTCATAAATACTCCTTCGTGAAATGATTGTATAATTCCGTTCTGTTGAATCAAACCTCTTTTTCGGCCAGAAAGACCTCTTCCTGAGCACTCCTGTCTGCATCTATTCTGGCATATATGGGAGAGACCTCCTTCTGCAGTTCCGGAAGTGCTCTGGCGAAAGTGAATGCCCCGCTTAAACAGATCAGCCCGCCAAATGCAAGTGTAAACGGTGCTCCTGCAATTTTTGCCAGACTTCCCGCCAGCAGAGATCCAAATGGCGCCATGCCGATAAACGCCATTGTAAAAAAACTCATGACCCTTCCCCTCTTGTCATCATCGACTATGGTCTGAAGGATTGTATTGGCTGAAGCCGTTTGAAGCATCATTCCAAGGCCGGTCATGATCATCAATATAATTGACAGCGGAAAAAAGTGGGAAAAAGAGAAAGAAATCAGCCCCAAACCGAAAATCGTCGTCGAGAATGGCAGTATCCTGCCAAACCTGACTGATCTTCTTCGGGAAGCCAGATAAAGAGCTCCTGTAAGGGCTCCCAGACCAGCTGCTCCCATCAGAAGACCAAAGGTATGGGAGTCGCCCGAGAAGATTTCCCTGGCAAACACCGGGAGCAGTACCACATAGGGCATTCCCACAAGGCTGGCAAGCCCGATAAGCAGTATTATGGATTTGATGGGCGATGAGCCGAATGTATATCTGAATCCCTCTTTAAGTTCCTTTATGATCTTTTTGCCTTGTCTGTTCTTCCTGGCAAGGTTAAGCTTCATATTAAGCAATGAGCAGATAACAAAGAGATAACTGATACCGTTTACAAGAAAACAGACACCCTCATTTGTCAGGGCTATCAGAAATCCGGCTATAGAAGGGCCGATCAGCCTGGCGCCATTTACCATTGATGAGTTCAGGGCTATGGCATTACCCAGATCCTGTTTATCTTCAACCATCTCTACTATCAGTGACTGCCTGGCCGGAATGTCTATTGAATTCACACAGCCTGACAAAAAACATAGCAGGGCGATGTTCCATACTTCAATTGTGCCGGAAAAATAGAGACCTGCCATTGAAAACGCCAGTGTCATCGAGAGACACTGCGTGACTATCAGAATATGATACCTGTTTCGGCGATCACTGAGGACCCCTGCAAACGGGGAAAATAAAAAAGAGGGGATCTGACCCAGAAAACTGATAAATCCCAGAAGAAAAACTGAATCTGTGATACTGTATACCAGCCAGGGCATGGCGATCTGCTGAATCCAGGTTCCGATCAGGGAAATGCTCTGTCCTGTGAAAAAAAGACGGTAGTTTCTATACCTGAGGGAGCGAAACGTGTTTTTAAGACGGCCGGATATTCCTGTGGCCTCTTTTGGTTCGATATTCATCTATTTGTGTTTAATCTACCCTGTTTTTTATATGCAGCTTTGTTTTCTGCGTGGATTAGTGGTGGGTGAGCATAAGTCAGGTATAAAAATAGTTCATCGCAGTGTGATCATATAAAGAAGTGTATGCTTTCAGCATTAGTTTCAGCCTTCTCTGCTCTTTGACTTTCAGGTTTCACCAATCAGGCTTTTATCGGATCATTGCTGGCCCACTTTATTTTAATAGATGTATTATATTACTTTTCCTTACTGGTTCACAGATGGTTTGCTGTGTGCAGTTTAGAGTCTTTGGACAGTGCGCTTTTAAGTGCCTGATGAACATTCACGATGTGAAGAGGTTAATATGTCAAAAAAGCACGGAAGTAGTGGCCATAACTGGAGCTTTTTCAGAGCCGGCGGTTTTGATCAGGTCATGCTCAGCTCCGGGCGCGATCTGCTGGAGCTGGATAAACTCGATCAGAAATTGTGGGTTGCTCTGGCATGCCCTGTCGATAACGTTCATTTTGATTCTAAAACACTGAGTTATCTCGATTCTAACGGGGACCGCAGAATAAGAGCGATGGAGCTTATATCTGCTGTAAAGTGGGTTGCTTCACAGTTGAAAAACCCCGATGATCTGATTGGTGAAAACCGGACTTTCCATATCGATCAGATAAACAGAGAGACAGAGGAGGGAAGCAAACTTTACGATTCTGCAAAGAATGCCCTTGTTACACTTGGAAAGAAAGAATCTGACCCGCTGACGGTTGCAGATGTTGAATCTCTTGGACTGGAATTGGCAAAAAAAGCCTTTAATGGAGATGGCGTAATTACCTCTGAGGTGTCTGAAGATGAAGCGGTTAAGAAAATTATCGAAAAAATTATTGAGTCTACAGGGGGAACCGATGATCGATCGGGTAAGCCTGGAATAAATAGTGAGAAGGTTGAGTCATTTTTCGATCAGGCACAGAAGTATCTTGCCTGGGCAGGTGAGCCGGAAAATGACAAATCGATTAAGGTGTTGGGTGATGATACTCTCAAAGCTTCTGAAGCTGTTAAGGTTGTCAGGGAGAAAATTGAAGACTATTTTGCCCGCTGTGCCATTGCGATATTTGATGAACGCGCGACAGTTGCTCTTAATGGCGGGGATAAACCATTTGAGCAGATAAGCAGCAAAGATTCTCTGTCGGTAAATTGCGCCGAAATCTCCCGACTGCCTATTTCTCCTGTAGGACCTCAAAAACCGCTTTCATTCGCCGGTGATGTAAATCCTGCCTGGGCTGCTGACTTAAAGACTTTCAAGACTGAAGCAGTAGATAAGCTGCTCGGGCCACAGGAGGTTTTGACAGAAGAACAATGGCGCGGAATACTTGACAAGTTTGGTCCATTTTTCTCCTGGCAGGACCGCAAACCGACAAAAATATTCGACTCAACAGAAATCACTGAGGTAAGAGATATTGCAGGCAGTGTTCTGAAGGAGAAACTT
>CAYLVN010000159.1:0-7540 GCA_964387115.1 uncultured Fibrobacter sp. | reverse complement strand
GTGATAGCGAAAGACCGGCGTCTTCGACGGGCTGCAGCGCAAGAGGGGGCGCCCTCTTCCAAAAAAAATTATTCCTAAAAAAAATTATTCTTACTTATTACTTGTATTGGAAACGTTTCCTTCCAAAAGCTCCATTCATATTTTAGCATGAAGCCAGGGATCGCCCATTTCGAATTAAGAGTTACAAATCGAATGCTACTAAACGCCTGATTCCTTATCTTTAATAGAAATTTTTGAAGCAATCTTGAACCGAAACAGTGAAAATAGGAAAATAAGTCTAAGTCTAAAGTGATCAGCCGAAATAAGGGCCAATAAAAATGAAAAACAAAAAACATCAAAAAGTGATCAGTAAAATTTTACCGTTTATATGTGTGCTGTCTTTTTTTTCCGTAGCAGCGCTTTCTGCTCAGGAGTCTCCTTTTGGCTCGGATACCTTCGGGATTGCCAGGTTTTATCCATCACAGGAGGGTTCCAGAGAGTGGAACTCGGCTCACTGGGGAAACGGCATAGCACGCAATGTGAAATATGCCAGAGACCAGTATGATCCCACAGACTGGACAGAGGATCACAGCGCAGGAACAAATGGATTTCAGATCGATGGAAACGGTGTGATGAGCATGAGCGGGGGAGGTCCACGTTTTCATATCAACAGTTTACGAACCACCAAAGGAAACAGTCAGTTTTTTCTTAATGTCGAATTCACTGCTTACTATCGCCGAATAGGCACAACAGGGGCAAATTACGGAGGAATGGTTGCAGGAGTCCGCAGCGGACCCCTCGGACACGCCTCGAGCGGTGGCGATGATTGTGATGCTACGACCTATTACGCCCGCTTCCGTCATGACGGCAAGTGGGACTTTGAAAAAGAACTCAAACATCCATCCAGTGACTATTGGAGCAGTGGCGGTTTCCACACTCAGGCTCTGCTCTGGGGAGGAAAACCTCTGCCGGAGAACAGGTGGATAGGAATGAAGTACCTGGTTTACAATATTGACAATGACACAAAAGTCAAGCTTGAGCTTTACATCGACAGCACAACTGATGGTGAAGCTGTAAACGGTGGCAACTGGGAAAAGGTAGGTGAAATGACAGATGATGGTAATTGGCCGGCTTCTCCAGATCCTGTAACCGGATGCAGCTACAGCGATCAGAGAATAATCATCACCCTGGGACATGGGACTATACTGATGCGTACTGACGGAGATGGGGCGGATTACAAGAAGGTGAGTGTCAGGGAGATCGAGACCGGGACAACATCTGTTGCAGCCCCGTTTATCACTGTAAAGAGAAAACAGCCTGCGTTAAGAGCTGTTTCCAAAGAGGAGTACAATCTGCTGGGGCGAGTACTGGGACCATCGGTAAAGAAATGGCTCAGGGAGATTACCCTTAAAAAGTAAAGCAGATTTATCAATTTAAAACCGAATAAACCCCATGATCTGTAACTTCATACAAACCATAAGGGTGTTTTCCAATCAGACTGATTTCATGTATACTGGTTTTAAAAAGATGTTTATAGGAGAGGTAACCGAGAGCCCCGCTGAAGACACGGAATGAACCGTGATACCCGTCATTCCATTCACCGCCAAAAGCAATCCCTAACGGGATGAAACCACCCTCTATCTCCAAGTATTCGATAAACTTCTTCCGCTTGAAATTAAACGCAATCCCGCCGACCAGACCACAGAACGGCATTCCATAGAGCATTGCCGCAGTGATACTGTTTTCAAATCCAAGTAAAAAATCTGTGGTTTTCCCGAATTGGACACCCAGCTTGAGTCCTGGATTATAGTAAACCCCTGAAATCAAATCTGCAGATGACAATGAGAAGCAGAAAGTGATAAAAAAGGCGATTTTTACCGTAATGATCTCATGCTTCATTTACACTGGGATGATAATGGATCAGGGATAATTCCAAATTAAAAGATATATTTTTCTGTACCTGAGTAATATTGTATTTGACTAAAACAAAAGCAATTTTTGTAATCTGATGGAAAAATGGAGTAAATAGAAATGCCACGGTCGAAAAAAGAAAGGCCGTGGCAGGAGAGAGAAAACCAAAAAGGTGAAATTAGAAGAGCAGTCCGACTCTTCCGGTCCAGGTCATAGGCATATCACCGGCTATGTCCCGGAAAAGGAAGTTTGCGGAGGTTTCGACTTTAAGCTTTACAGGAGAATTCTGAAATAGTAGAACACCAAGAACTCCGGAGGCATCGAAACCAAAGTCATTGTCAGCTCCGCCGCCATTGGCATACCCCAGCCCCGCACCTGCTCCGATATAGGGGGCGACGTTTCCTCCCAGAGATAACGGATAGAGGTTTGCTCCTAAAAGTGCCGATGCCAGTACTGCATCCCAGTCGGTTGTGGCTTCAGCAACAGTTGTCAAGCCGACATTGTCTGTTAAATTCCAGATTCTTCCCCCGAAAAACTGATATGCCGGATCATCGGCAGAGATACCCTGAAGCATCCCTGTTCCTGCACCAAGAACATAGTTATCGGGTGTGATACCGGTTGTGGCACCATCCTGGGCAAAAGAACCGGTTATAAAACATGCTACCAGAATAGCTGAGAATACAATTTTCATAATCCTCCCTTTCATTGTGAAACAGAAATTTCTGATTGCAGCAATCCTGAAAGAGTTTAAATGCAAACGATGTTCCTTTTGCAGGAAACGGTTAAGTTTAACATTTGAACGGTTCAACTGGAGATTTCCATTCTCGTTTCAGAGAAAAAATCTCTTAGGTTCTTTATTTGCTCTACTATTGGGGAGTATATACATCTGAAAAAGGAGGAACTATGATCGTTGTTTCAGATGCGTCAAGTAAAATCGGTACAGAAATAATCACCGGGCTGCTTAAATCCGGAGAACAGGTCCGGGGCATAGATAATCAGCGTCAGAGGCTTGCGGATCTTAAAAGCTCAGGTCTTGAACCGGCTATCGGAGAACTGACCGACCCGGTTTTTCTCCTCAGTGTCTTTAAAGATGCAGAGTCGGTTTTCTTTATCGTTCCTTCAAGGCCGGAAATCGAAAGCGTAAAAAAATATTTCAAAGAGTGCGGTGATGCTTTTGTAAAGGCGGCAAGGGACTCCAGTCTGAAGAACATATTTTTCCTGTCAAGCATGGGTGCAGACGAGACTTCTGAGGCAGGCCAGGTCCTGAGTCTGGGAGAGATAGAAAAACGCCTCGATACACTCAATGCGGAAAATATCACCGTATTGCGTCCTGCTTACTTTATGGAGCATCTTCTTAAAAAGATCAGCCATATAAGAATGAGAGATGTCATCGCCGACTCATCGAACGGTGAAACACCCCTCTATCTGGTGTCATCAAGCGATGTCGCACTGAAGGCTGTCTCCTTGCTCAAAGAGCACTCCTCTTCCGGACCTAAAATAATCGAACTCTATGGTGACAAGCTCAGCTATAGAGAGATGACAAGAATAATCGGTATGGGTATCGGTATCCCTGAACTGCCTTATGTCCAGCTCCTTGACACCGACATGCGTAATGACCTCATTGATCAGGGGTTCTCAATCAATATGGCCGATAATTACGTAGAGATGACCCATGCTCTCAGCAGAGGCGCAATCTCTCCAAAACTGATCGATCCTGATACTCCAAACTGCCCTACAAGATTCAAACAGTTTGTCGATGATGTCTTTGTGAAGGCTTACCACTGCGCGGAATAAATCTGCAGGCAATTTAACAGGGCTGCTTAGCGACTAATAAAAACAAGCAGCCTTGTTTTTTATTTCACTTCTTTCTGCCACGCATTGAATCAAACCGGTTCATTGAGAGTGGAGCCTGAAATGCGGTTCCCTGCAATTATTTGAAACGGAAATCTTTATCTGACTTATGCACTCGGATCAGGGCGAATTGCATTTATCCTTTATGCATAAGTCAGGTACTAATGTCCTTTTAAAAAAACAATGCCAGTATCCGAACTTTTTATAATAATACTGAAATAACTGTCAGAAAATGACCCGTTGGTATATAACCAAAACCAGTAGTACTTTTCACAGTATCCTGAGTTATACTCAGGAGAAGCTCGCCATTGCCTTCGACTTCGGGTGTAATTATAAGTGTCGTACTGTCCAGACTTGGTAAATTATAAGCAGACACAGTCTGTTGTTTCAGATGCAACAGAAACAGAAACTGTATCTATTACGCCTCCTGTCTCGTTCGTTACCTTTATTGATAATTCTTGTTCACCACCACAATTTATCATGAAAAGCATGGAAAGAATGCAAGAACAAAAAAACTTACATTTATGCATTTCAGGTCTCCTGTTATACAGATAGAAAAAGAATTCAGGGTTACCGGAAACAACGTAGACAAAGGATAATAGAAAAACACTGAAAGGTCAACAATTGCAGCATTTACTGAGAAACATAAAACCACGATGTTCTGAAGTCATCAGGAAGAGGTCTCAACGGCCGAAGATGCAAACTGAATGTCGTAGAAGTATTTGTATTTTTTGTTAAGGGCAATAAGCTCCTCATGGGTTCCCTGCTCAACAATTTTTCCTGACTCAAGGACAATAATCAGATCCGCGTGCCTTATGGTTGATAAGCGGTGGGCGACCACCAGCGCTGTGCGGTTTTCAATAAGATTGTTGATTGCGGCCTGGACCAGACGTTCCGATTCGGTATCAAGTGCCGATGTGGCTTCATCAAGAATAAGCACCTGGGGGTTACGTAAAAGAGCCCTTGCAATTGAGAGCCTCTGTCTCTGTCCCCCGGAGAGCATCACACCTCGTTCGCCGATTATAGTATCGAGCCCCTCGGGCATCTTTTCGATAAATTCAAGGGCATTGGCCGCGTGTGCAGCAGAGATCACCTGCTCTTTTGAAGCATCGGGCATACCGTAAGTTATGTTGTTGTAAACCGTATCGTTGAAAAGGACCGTTTCCTGTGAGACGATTCCGAAAAGCTCCCGAAGCCCGGCAAGATCAATTTCACGAATATCTCTGCCATCGATAGTGATACTTCCGGAGTTGATATCATAAAACCTGGGAAGAAGATCAAGAATCGTACTCTTGCCGGCTCCGCTTGAACCAACCAAAGCCACTATCGAACCCTTATCGATGGAGAAGTTTATATCCTGCAGAACTGCTTTTTCGGTCCCGGGGTATTTGAATCCGACATCCGATAATTTGATTCCTTTGTTAAAGACAGGAACGTTTTCCGGTTTTACGAAGACAAGACTTTCCTCTGGTTGATCAAGGACATCAAAGACTCTCTCAGCGGCTGCGAATCCTCTCTGAAGTGTATTGTTGATAGCACCCAGGGCCTTAAGTGGTGTAAATGTCGAGAAAAGGAAAATCAGGAATCTGACAAAATCTTCTGCCCTGAAAGTGCCGTTAGCCAGAACCTCTCTGCCACCATACCACAGGAGTATTATGACAACCACCACACCCAGGCTTTCTGTGAGGGGGCTGGATATTGCACCGATTGTAGTTGATTTGTAAGAGTAATGTATGAACCGGTCATTTTCACGTTTGAATTTGGTGTTCTCTTTGTGGTTCATATTGAACATCTTGACAACCCGAACACCGCCGATTGTTTCATGAAGAATTGAAATGAGCCCTGCCATGTATTCAAGCGAACGTTTACTTCTTCGTCTTACCGATTTACCGATTGCCCCGATAAAGTAGCCCAGAACCGGAAATATTATGAAAACTGCAAGAGTAAGTTTTGCGTTTATTATAAAGAGCATTGCTATAAAAAAGATAAGCCGCATCGGCTCTACAAACAGCTTGTCAAATGTCCCGGTCATTGATGCATTGATGCTCTGGACATCATTGAGAATAAGAGAGATGATGTTGCCGGATTTGGTCCGGTCATAGTAATTCACAGGAAGTCTCAGGACATGATCAAAAAGCTGGTTGCGCATATCACGCACGATTACAAGGTTCAGCTTCGCCATCACCAGGGCTTTTATGTAAATCAGAAGATTCTTAAGGAAAAATGTGACAGCCATCAGACCGCAGACAACTTTCAGTGATTCAAAAGGGGAGTCCCGCTTTATGGCCTGGTAAGTCCAGTATTTGAGAAGTTCATTGAGGCTATCGATTGAAAATTCAGGGCGGACCATAGAGGCATTGGCCGGCTCAAAAAGTGTCTGAACAAGGCTGGCGCCGAACCAGAGCGATAGAGCCTCAAAAATTACAACGAAGAGGGATAGAATAATCGAAAGGAGAAACCATTGCCAGTATACGGTCAGGTAAACCAGCATTCTCTTGTATAAAGCAATACTGCCTTTTTTCATCTCTGCACCGGTTCAAGACGTAATCAGGGCTGTGGCCTCGTAATTCACACTTGCTGCTCTTTATTGGCTGCCTGTGCCCAGACAAGAATAGACCCGCAGCTCTCGCAGATGTGAAGTTTTGTACCCCGTTTTATTTCATTGTAAAGCTGAGGCTCGAGTACTTTGAAACAGACCGCGCATGTATGGTTATCGGAGATAAGGCTCAGGACCCGTCCGGTTTTTCTCTTTTTGCGGATCTGATCGTAGGTCCGCAGCAGATGTTTACTTACTTTGGGAGAGACCTGCTCTCTTTCTTTCATTATCTTGCTGATCTGGGAATCGATGGCCCCGATTTTTTCTTTGAGCTCTGCAATTTTGGGCTCGTTTTCGCCTTTGATCTTCTCGTACTCATTTTTGCTCTCATCCACAGATCCCTTCAGCTTTTCGATCTCACCCTGAAGGTTTTTTCGTCTGGTTTCGGCGCTGTTGATCATATTCTTGTGCGATTCGATCTCTGTGTGTACTGCATCATACTCACGGTTGGTCTTTATTGAATTGAGCCTTTCCTGGCTCTTGCCGAGCGATTCATGAGCTTTTTGAATCTGCTCCTCAAAAGTTGCCCTCTCCGCTTCCATCTTCTGGAGCTTTGCAGTGGTGCTCTCAACGACTTCTCCGGCCTTCTTTATACTATTCTCAAGCTCAGCTACTGCAGCAGGAAACTGCTCCTGGGAGAGCTCCTGCTCCCGAATTCGAAGATCTATTTCCTGCAGCTGAATCAGAAACTCAAGATCATTCATCATAAGTCCTCCGTGCAAAATGCCTTATATTAAAAAAAAAGCACCTCCATAAGGGGGGTGCTTTGTATTTCATTCAAAGGGATCCGGTTTAACAGAAATGTGTTTACTGCAAACTGAATTAGTTTGCAAAATCCCTCCTTGAACCGAAAGTTGTGGGCCCACTAGGGCTCGAACCTAGGACAAACGGATTATGAGTCCGCTACTCTAACCGACTGAGTTATGGGCCCTGAAAACTATTCAAAAATAATTCAGGAGAGGCCGGGGGGGCAAGGGAAAGCAGAGAAAGTCACCAGTCACAAGTTATAAGTCACAAGTCACAAGTTACAAGTTGCAAGTCAGGAGATAGGAGATAAGAGTTGGGGGTTTGGAGTTGAGAGCTGAGGGATGAGAGTTAAGAAAGGAATGTGTGAGCACCCGTAATTGGTAATTTGAAAATATTGTTTCCTGTGATGATAACTTTTTTGGCAACACCGGTGCACCGGTCCTGTGCAGTGTAGCC
>CAYLVN010000158.1:3090-7600 GCA_964387115.1 uncultured Fibrobacter sp. | reverse complement strand
AACCATAAGATTGGCTGTCGGTTTTCTGGAGCGGATCTTCAATCAGCTCTTTAAAGTTATCTATTTTCAGATAATTATCATTCATATATTCAACTTTATTTTCTTTGTTTAAACGCTTTTATTCGGTTCAAATATTATCAAAATCAGCCATGAATCATGGCCGGACCTGAAAACAACACACTATCTTTAATGTAATACATGTCTAGTGCTGCTAATAGAATTATCGAGGTATCTTTTCGCTCAGATATGTATGAACATGAACCAAATTTTATGCCGTTTCTCAAATTGGTATTGATGTATTTGCTGAAAAAATAGATCAGTGCCAATAAAACCCTGACCAAAGCACATACCTGACTTATACCCGGATCAGGACGATTTGCACCTACCCCTTGTGTATAAAGACTTTCACAGATCACCAGTGGGGTACACCTGCGATTTGCTCAAACCTTCTGCTACAAGGGTTTAAATGCACTTCATCCCTTTCCGGGTGCATAAGTTAGGTTGTATATTTCTTAATTCAGGTTTAATTTCAATCACGGGGGTAGCATATGAGTCTTTTTGAGGTAAAATGTCCGATGTGCAAAGGAACACTCTGGATAGACCCGGCTACTGGAAAAGTTGTTGATCATAAGACTCCAGATCAGCAAAAGGCTAATTTTGAAGAGTTTCTTAAAAACCGCAATAAAACAACAGCCTGGGATGACAAGTTCCAGAAAGCCAAAGAGGAGGAAAAAAAGAGAAAAACAGAAATAGAAGCAAATTTCAAGAAAGCTAAAGAAACTCCAGAAGAAGGTTCTCCGGAGCCGATGAAATCACCACTCGACTGGGATTAATCAGGAAGGTCTTAACTATGAAGGGATTGTTAACTGTGATACTTACATGTTCTGTACTCTCTTGTTCCGCTCAATATCCGAACGGATTATACGCAGAACTCACTACTTCCAAAGGGAAAATTGTCCTTGGACTTGAGTTTCAGAAGGCACCGATGACTGTGGCCAATTTTGTGGGACTCGCCGAGGGTACTATTAAATCATCGAGGGGAAGCGTGAAATACTATGACGGGCTGACATTTCACAGGGTTGTCCCCGGTTTTGTCATCCAGGGCGGTGACCCCAGCGGAAACGGCACCGGCGGTCCGGGCTACCAGTTTCCCGATGAATTCAGCCCTGACTTAAAACACAGCTCCGAAGGTATCCTTTCCATGGCTAATGCCGGGCCTGGTACAAACGGAAGTCAATTCTTTATTACTCTGGATGCAACTCCTCACCTGGATAACCGTCATTCGGTTTTCGGCAGGGTGATAGAGGGCATGGATGTTGTGAAGAAGATTGAGGCAAAAGACAAAATTGAATCCGTAAAGATCGTCAGGGTAGGCGAGGATGCAAAGAACTTTAAAGCAGATCAGGAGGCGTTTGATTCCATGATTAAAAAAGTTAAGGAATCTGAAAAGGCCAAAAAGGAAAAAGAGATGGAACGCCAGGTGGCAATAATCGACCAGAAATATCCCGAAGCGGTAAAGACCCCCAGTGGTCTCAGGTATGTTGTTGTCAAAAAGGGTCAGGGCCCCAAGCCTTCCACCGGTACAAAGGTAAAGGTGCATTATACCGGTACACTTGCAGATGGCAGGAAGTTTGACAGCTCAAGAGATCGCGGGTCACCGCTGGAGTTTAATACCGGTACAGGTATGGTGATTCAGGGATGGGATGAGGCGCTGTTAGACATGACAAAAGGTGAGCAGAGAATACTCCTGATTCCACCGGAGCTTGGTTATGGTCACAGAGGAGCAGGCGGGGTAATACCGCCGGATGCCTGGCTGATTTTCGATGTCGAACTGCTGGAATTCTGATTTAAGTAACAGGTTATGAACGCCTGCCTCTGCTATAAAGCATGTAGGCGGCGTTCATGGCTGATTTAAGGCTTTCCGTAGAAGCTTTCCCTGTACCCGCAATATTAAAAGCAGTACCATGTCCAACAGATGTCCTGATAATAGGCAGACCTGTTGTGATGTTGACTCCATGTTCAAAGTCCAGTGATTTCAGTGCCACAAATCCGTGATCGTGAAGCATCGAAACCACCCCGTCAAATTCACCTTTGAATGCCCGCATGAAAATGGTGTCGGGGGGGTATGGGCCTGAGGCATTTATACCTTCACTAATTGCGTGTTCTATGGCAGGGGAGATGTGATTTGTCTCTTCATCACCAAAAAGTCCATTTTCTCCTGCATGGGGGTTGAGTCCACCAACGGCAATTCGTGGTTTTTCTATTCCCAGATTTTTCATTGCTTTATGGAGCAGGCGAATATTTTTAAGAACGCGTTCTTTTGAAATCAGGCTGATAGCTTCTTTTAATGAGCAGTGAGTGGTTACATGTGCCACACCTACATTATTAAGAAGGAACAACATTGTGAAATCATTGGTTCCGGTTTTGTCGGCGAATATTTCGGTGTGCCCGGGGTAGTTTATGCCGGCCATTTTCAGTGATTCTTTGCTTATGGGGTTTGTGACTACACCGGCGACTTCGTTTCTCATTGCAAGGTCTATTGCCTGTGTGATGTATTCAAATGCTGCTATTCCACATTGAGGCTGGGCTTTACCGATTTCAAACTGATCTGGTGAAATAAGACCGGCATCGATAACATTAATGGCAGATCTTTTGAAATCCTTCGTTGACAGCATCCGGTTGAACCTCGGGGAGAGGCCCGTGAAACCGGCCGCCTTAATAAGAACAGAAAGATCGCCAAGTACTGCAATATCGAAGTGGCTGCTAAAATTGTGAAGTGTTTTTACGGCAATTTCCGGCCCTATCCCTGCAGGGTCGCCCATGGTAAGTATAAAGAGGGGATTTGTCTGTTCAGGGTTCATTTTAAAACTCTCCCGGGAAAGCTAAACTAATTCAACGGTAATGCCGATAAACTTAATATGAACGAACTACAGAGACGCATGATCAATCTGGCTGTCGAGTTGTACAAAGAGATCTATCCCTGCTCCATACATACCTGTTTAGGCGACTGCTTCACTACAGAGGATAAGATGGTAATGTTCTGGTTCAACACTTCCGATGACAGCACACATGTTCTTACGGCAGATTTGCCTTGAAAAAGATTATCTATTTTAGTACTGTAAAGTGAGATTCCGCCCTGAGAGTGCAGGAGAGTAGATTACTCTTTGCTTTTACGGAGGGCGGAGGCGATATTTTCCAGGCCCTGATCTTTAGAGATAGAGGCAGCGCGGTTTTCGCGTTGAATTCGCTCGTAAATTTCTTCACGGTTTACGGTGATGTTCTTTGGTGCTTCGATGCCAAGTTTTACATGCCTACCGTCAAGATCGACTATTTTTACAGTAATATTATCACCTATGCGTATTGATTCGCCGAGTTTTCTTGTTAAGACCAGCATGTCTATTTTTTCCTCAGAATTGGTTCCTGCGTGGTGTAGCGTTCATCATCAATAATGATTTGCTTTCCGATACGTCTGGTGCGGTTAATGACAATCGGTCCGACAAGATTTGCAGTTGATTCCAGAGGGTTTTCCCTTATGGTCACAATTACATATAGCAGGATATCTTCTGCTTTAGATATTGCGAGCTCTTCCAATTGTTCCTTCACAATATTTGGTGTGTAATCTGGAAGGAAAGTAAGAGGGTTTATGACAGCAAAGCGAAGTCGAGAGCCATCAACGCAGACGAGCCACTCAAATGGCTGATACTCCGGTATTGAAACAATGACAAATTCCCTGTTTTTTTCGAAACCTGGAATTCCTGACGGAAATGTCAAAACATCATCTTTGGAATAAACAAGGTTCTTAAAGAAATCACCCATAATATAGGAGGCTCCCCCGTGGGTACTGGTACGATAGATTAATAAAAATCGTTTATCGCCCCGAGATTGTCAATCATTAAAGAGGTTGCCGCTGCCCTCTTTACTGTAAAAGGGTAGCGGCAAGTCCTGAATTGTCAGTAATTATCCCTGGAGGAGGCTTAGAACGTTTTGAGGAAGTACGTTTGCCTGAGCAAGCATGGCATTGGATGACTGCATAAGGATCTGGTGCTTTGTGAATTCAGTTGTTTCATAAGCAAAATCAGCATCGCGAATCACGGATTCAGCGGCCTGCATGTTTTGCACCTGGTTCTCCTGGCTGGTCAGGGCGTGTTCGAGACGGTTTACGATGGAACCGATATTTGCTCTCAGTGTATTTACGCTGGACAAAGCCTCATCCAGAGCAGAAATAGCTGCTGTGGCGCTTGATTGAGCTGTTAGACTGATATCTGTGGTAGCGATTCCAACTGATTCTGTGCTAATAGAGTCGATTTTGAACTGAATGATATTATCTGAAGCGTCATAGTTGGCTCCGATGTGGAGTACTCCGCCTAATCCTGTACCCCATGGTTCCTCCCCATTGAGAAGGCTCATTCCGTTATACTGTGCGCCTCCCACTATTCTGTCAATTTCAGAAATGCTAAATCCGGCTGCATCGTCAGCGGCGCGGTTGATACGCAAACCCGTTGACAGCTTC
>CAYLVN010000158.1:0-3080 GCA_964387115.1 uncultured Fibrobacter sp. | reverse complement strand
TGTTAAACAGTGCTATACCATCCTGGGCGTTTCTTGTGCCCATAGACAGTCCGCCTACCTGTGTGCGCAACTGTTCAGAAATGCTTAATCCGGCTGCATCGTCAGCGGCGCGGTTGATACGCAAACCCGTTGACAGCTTCTCCAGTGACTTGGCGAGGTTTCGATCAGTAACTCTGAGCGAATTACCAGTTATCATCGCCGGTACATTGTGGTTGATGCGAGGCATAAAAACCCTCCTTCTATTTGTGCTTCCGTGCAGCCGGTTCTTTCCCGAACTGCCCTCCTTGAGTCATCCTGACATTACCTGCTTCCTTGCTTTTTGCAGTATTATGCAACATGCGTGCCAAATCTTTTTGTCGTTTTTTTGTTTAATTTCGCCATTTTCTGATCCTCTTTCATCATGCAGGGGGAATTTTTTACCTACCTACTAGAGAAAATTGACCAGTGATGGCTGGATAACGCGTGTTGCAGTCTGCAGGGCAGCCTTATACACGTTTTCAGTCAGCATGTATTTGCTTACTGTTTCGGCCATGTCGGCATCCTCAAGCACCGAAATCTGTGCAACTATGCCTGTAGTCTGGCTTTCGTTACGGTAAAGAGTCGTTTCGAGACGGTTAATTTTTGCACCGTTTCTTGTCTGGGCTGAGAGCATGGCATTAAACACTTTGTCTAGCTCCCCGATAGCTCTTTCGATTCCGGGCTGATCATTTTTTACCAAACTCTCTCCGAAACGGATCATCATTCCTGTCAACTCATTTCCGCTGGAGTAATCGGTAATCATCTCTTCAAGAGGTATGTTGATAGCCATTGTCACTCCGGCTTCAATTTCCCTGAGGACCTCACCCTTTCCTGAAATCGTTTCACCGTAGATATTTTTACCCTTTGAGAGGTACTCAAACTTCATTTTGACGCCGTCAACTGAATAGTTGCTCATGACATCGATAGCCAGATCCGGATTAAGTGGTGTTATTGTTCCTGCCTCATAATCAACGGAATAGTCTGTGTTTTCAATGTAAGTAGTAGTTCCGATACTGAGACTGAAAGTACCCGGAATCAGCTTTGTAATAGGAGACTGATCAAATGAATTGAAGAGCTGGACCGGTGTACCGACACCGCTTGCGCTGGCATCGTAAGAGGCCATTCTGAAAAGGTTATAATCATCAACGGAATCCGCAGGAGAACTGTTTAAAACAATAGGGGGGATCTTATGCTGCGGACCGCTGAAGACATATTCGCCTTTGTACTGAGTATTAATCAGTGTAATTAGCTGACGAAAAACCTGTTCGATTTCTTTGTTTATAATTACCCGTTCGGTTGCGGTTTTTGTATCAGATGCAGCCGAGATGGCCAGTTCTCTTGATCGCTGCATCAGAATATTCATGCTTTCCATCGAATCCCCGGTAACAGTCATGAATCCCAGACCATCATTGATGTTTTTATTGTACTGCTTGAACCGCTTCATTTCGGAGGTCAGGTTCAGGTCATTTGCAACATCCACCGGAGCATCCGACGGCCTCATGAGGCGTCTACCGGTCGCAAGCTGTTCCTGGAGGCGTGCCAGATCATTGTACCGCTCATGAATGACATGCTGTACATTGCGGTTAAGTTCTGTTACTGTGACTCTCATAATTCCTCCGATTTACATATTCAATAAAACATCAAGCATCTGGTCGATTGTAGAGATAAGCCTTGCTGAGGCCTGATAAGTGTGCTGGTATTTGATCAGGTTTCCCATCTCCTCATCAAGCGATACACCTGCTATGGCATCCTGGTGTGATTCGTACTGTTCAATCAGAAACTGCCTTGTTTCCAGACTCGCACTGGCTTCATTGCGGTTAAGCCCCAACTCGCCGATAAAGGCACTGTAGAAACTGGTGAATGTTGAAGTGTAATTACCATGGAGATCTGGCACCATGGTCATATCACTGCGCAGCTTTGCGATTGCAACTGAATTTGTGTTATCACCGGGCCCCTGAAATCCGCCGCTTCTGTACTGAAAATCAACTCTCAAATCAACTGAATCGTACCCCGCATGCAGCATCTGGATTGTGCCATTTATGTAATCGATCACATAATCCGTTCCTTCGGTCAGCACTGCATCGGGGGAAGAGACGATTGCTGTTCCTTTGACTACATTTCGTGCCTCAACCGGTGCAGCCAAGGTCGGGTCACGAAAGAGCTGCTGAGGGGTAGCGCCGAAATTATGGCCACCTGCAGCAAGCGTATTCTGAGTTGCTGTATGTAATTCTCCGCCACTAGCTGCTGCGATATTCTGAACAGAAGTCAGGATAGAGGCGCTTAGTTGTATGTCAGATGCGCCGGTTGTTCTTGAATCAAAAAACTCGATACCTGTATATCCATTTAGGTTATAACCGGTTCTGTGCAGCTGATTTACTTTTTCGACAAGGCTTCTTGCGAGAGTGTCGAGCTTTTCCTGGTATTTTGGAATTATTACATCCCGACTCTCAAGTAACCCTTTTATCTGTCCGCTTATCGGCTTGAATTCATTTCTTGTCTCTGCTACTCTGATACCTATCTGGTTAACTGAGGTACCATCAGGGAGTACAAAGACGGATGTCGTTGTTTCAAGTTTCTGGTGATAAGCAGGAGAAACAAGCAGATTTCCGCTGCTTGAGACAGAGATCTGGCCGACATCGTTTTCGATTACCGAGATGTCAATAATTGATGCGAGTTCCTTGAGAACCATATCTCTTTTATCGCGGCTGTCGTTTGCGTTGTTCATCCCTGATTCAACAGCGCCGATTTCAATATTCAGGTCAGACACCATATCCTTGAGATCGCGGGTGCAATGCACTTCAAGGCCGTGGACAATTTCACCGATCTTGAAGGGGTCGCAGTCGAAAGCTCCCACGATGGTGAATCCGTGGCGGCGGAACTCGGAATAGTTCAGCAGGGCACGGCCCATATTGCCCACGCCCACAAGGCAGGCGCGCCATTCGCGGTTGGCATTGAGGCAGGCCTTGATGACTTCCAGCAGATAAGAAACATAGTAGCCCACACCGCGCACACCGAACTCGCCGAAATAGGCAAGGTCTTTGCGCACCTGCGAAGCGTTCACA
>CAYLVN010000157.1:3741-7618 GCA_964387115.1 uncultured Fibrobacter sp. | reverse complement strand
ATACTTGACATTAGTGGCTTTAATGGTGTTGAAATAAACATTCATCCAGGTACAGAGTTTCATTTTTTACCTGGCGCTTATATTGATGTGGGAAAATCAAACCCCGGAACGTTAATTGCCAGAGGCTCAGATAATTTACCTATAATATTTGACTCCTATGATCAGGATGAGTACTGGGGTGCTGATGAAGACGGGATTACTGGCGGCATAAGGATCGGAAAAAATGCAGATGTGAAAACAGAACTGACATACTGCAAGGTAAACAATGCCACCAGCGGTGTTTATGTAGATGCTAATGTCAAGGTTGAAAACTGCGCGTTTAATAACAATCAGAATTATGGTATAGTTATCGATAAAAATGCCTCTTCGGCATCGATCTCCGGGAATTCCTATTCGGAAAACGGTGTGGATTCCACATATGTTGTGCCTTGAGTAATCCATGTGGTGACCACTTTCAGCGCAGGGTTCCCCACCCTGCGCAAGTGCCGGTAATTATGAGACCGTTAATACATGCCCTTTAAGCTATACACCTGCAGCGCCTCGATCGGGTGGCTCATCGAGAACAAGAGGATTAAGAGCGTTCTCAGCTTCAATCTCCACCATAGAAGCTCCCCTGACAGGGTGAATGACCGTTTTCTGCCATCTGCCGGACCTGTAATAAAAGAGGCTTGCTGTCATGATCACCGCAAAACCGATGGTGAAAGAGAGCCAGATCCCGGTAATCCCCAGTGCACTTCTTGACAGAATGGCAGCAGACGGTACCCGGATTCCCCAGAGCGCAAGCAGTGTAAACATCAGAGTCACCATCGTGTGTCCTGCGCCATTGATCACTCCATTTGAAACGAACATTACTGCAAACATCAACGATGAGGGGCCAACTATCCGCAAATAGGTTGAACCGATGCTGATTACCTCCTGATCGGTCGTAAACATTGACATCATGATTTCGGGGATGCTGAGAAAAAAAACGGAAAAAAACGCGGAGATGCAGAGAGTCATCAGAAGCCCCCATCGGAATGTCTCAAATACCCGCTCCTTTTTCCCTGCCCCCAGATTCTGACCCGCAATCACCGACACAGCCATACCAATTGACATCGCAGGAAGAAATGCCATTGAATCAATCCGTCCGGCGGCTCCGAAAGCGGCTGTGGCTTTTTCACCAAATTTATTCACAAATGATGTCACAGCTGCCATTCCCAGAGAAACAGCGGACTGCTGAATCATGGATGGAAATCCGATTTTAAAAATCAACCCGGTAATCTTCCGGTTAAAAGAGATTATCCCTCTGATATTGATCGTCACAATGCCTTTTTTCCGGTTCAGGTAAACAATCCCGGTTACAAGAGATACACCTGATGAAATGATTGAGGCAAAAGCGGCACCTCTGAGCCCAAGAGGTGGAAAAGGCCAGATACCGATTATCATAAAGGGATCTAAAATAGCGTTTATAACCACTCCGGCAGCCATAAAAAGCAGAGGGGTTTTAGTATCTCCCATCCCGCGAAGAATCGATGTTACAAGGAAACTCAGATAAATAATCGTAAATCCCATATAGGATATTTTTAAATAGGAAGATGCCAGCGGCAGAATCGCCCCTGGAGTTCCCATCAGCTTCAAGATGCTGTCAGCGGATAGAATTCCTGCAATAGAGAGAATTACTCCCAGTATGATTGAGAGGCCAAATGAGGTGCCTACAGTCTTTGAGACCTCTTCATAATTTTTTGCCCCGTAATATTGTGAAATAAGAATTGTGGTTGCCATTGTAGCACCTGATGCTACACCGACAAAGAGAAAGGTTATCGGGAAGCTCACAGCAACTGCGCCAATAGCCTCAGTTCCTACTATCCTGCCTATCCAGATCGCATCAATAATACTGTAGCTTGTATTTAAAAGATTACCCAGAAGCATCGGCATGGCTACAGCAAGCAGATGCCGCGGAATGCTGCCTTCAGAAAGATCTCTTCCAATTGATGGTTTGCTCATTTCTCTCTTAAATACCCTCTTCTAAACCAGAAACAAGTCGTATGAAAATACACCTGTTGCGATTATTAATCCAGTTTCAGTTCGTTTTTTTGTAACAGTTCACAACTGTTTGTCCAACATATTTTGCTGTTTTGGGGTTTCCAGCCATTTTTGAAGGCAATTTCAAGGCGACAGTGTTTGTATATGGGATTTATGTGTGCTGTCTTTGAGATCTTTATTTTTTTCAAGTCAATAATTTTTGTAAATGAGATTTGTGTGCCACGGTCGCCCCCGACCGTGTCTTGAATAAACAGTGGTACACTAAACCCCATTTCTGGTGGGGATACGAAGCCCACAAAGCATTTACTTTTCGTTCTTAACTCTGCATACTCTGCGTTTATTTTTCTCAATAATGGGCACCATTAGTGAAAATCGTATGTGACTACCAGCACATTCAGTTCGTGTCATAATCTTCAAGGCTACAACCAGTTTTAATCTACCACCAGTTCGCCAGTGCAGCCGCATAGACGAAGGCAAATGTGATAATCATACCTGCCTGTACAAATGGTGGACAACAAGGGGTGATAGCGAGGGACTGGCATCTTCGACAGGCTGGAGCGCAAGAGGGGACGCCCTCTTCCAGATAACAATTGGCAGAAGATCAGTTAACAGATAGTCAAAAAGTGGTACCATTTTTTTTGTAAACAGGATCTGTGAGCCATGGTTGCCCCCGACCGTGGCTTATACTCAACCATAGTACACAAAAACTGACTTCTGGTGGTGGTACTAAGGTCTGACAGGAAAAGTAAAACGCAGAGATCGCAAAGGCCGCAAAGTTAAGAACGCAAAGTAAAAGACGCTTTGCGTTTTTGGTAAAGTGCACAGTTGGTGAAAATCGTGACTGTCAAAACTGATGCTCTGTTAACACAAATCGTTTATCCTTTGCTGACTTTGATTTTTTTATCTTTGATTTTTCAAGTCAATATTTTTGTAAATTAGATCTGTGTGCCACAGCCGCCTCCGACTGCGGCTTATACTCAACCATAGTACGCAAAAACCGGCTTTGTTGTCTTTACATTTCCTTTGCGTTTTTAACCGGCCGAGAATACAAAAGGAAATATTATTTCTGTAATATCACCCGGTTTATCAATTTTATCAAAACGCCACCTGCGTATTTTCTCGAGTATCGCAGCCTCCAGCGTCAGATCCTCAATGGTTGAATTTACTAAATCGCAGTAAAGCACGTTTCCGAATTCATCGATCGCAAAACGAACTGTTATTCTGCCCTTTAATCCCGGTTTCGAATGCAACCTTTTGTTATAGGCATGCCGCAAGGCCGGCAGATGCTGCATCACCACTGTTATGATGCTGTTTCTGCTTCTTCCGCTGGATATTATTTTACCCGATTCAGCTTCCAGTTCAATCTCAAAATTCTTCTTAAAGACTGATTCAGGTTTTTTGAGCTCAAACACGGCTGTTTCTTCACTTCCTATAAGGTTTTCAATACCGGCCAAATCTCCTCCGGGACCGTATCCCCCGCTGAACCCGATCCCCTGCACACCCTTTCTTCCGCTGCCGGTACTTCCTCCCTGTTTAAGACCGCCAAGCCCCAGAATAACCGCATCGATCTGATCAGTAAACCCGCCTTTTCCAATCCCCTGTCCCGCATCGGTTCCCTTTACCTGCTGAGAAAGAGCGAGAAAAAGCCCCTTCCTGGCCACTCTCTCACTCGGGCTTCCCGATGGGGCAGACCGCCCTGACTGAACGATCTTCGATGATGCACTTTTGATCGGCCGTTTAACGGTTTTTTCTGTTGTGGAAACAGATGGTCTACTTACCGGCCTGTCAATTACTTTTTGAGCATTCTGTGATGCTTTCACAGGTGCCGCAGGCCCGATGAAATCCGGATCAACAG
>CAYLVN010000157.1:0-3731 GCA_964387115.1 uncultured Fibrobacter sp. | reverse complement strand
GCTGATCCAGATTCCTGTAATTACTGAAAGCACAAGGCAGATCATCTCTATCTTGCTTATTTCATCATCCTTGTCATTACAAAAAATATCGTGTCTGGAGAGGAGTTTCTGCATGAACTCCTGTACTGTTAATATTCTCCCGCCATCTTCTTCACATTCCGTTCCACTGCAGTTTTGATATGCCAATGTTGTATCCATAATATGCTCCTGCTGAGGAGAGTGATTTTCCTTATACTTGAGATTACCGGTTTCTCATTTATAAAAACGGACAGTTCCGAAGAATTGTTACAGATAAAAATATGGATCAAAACAGAGTATGTTAAATGGCTTTTGCCTGGAAGAATATAATCAGGCAGGAACGTGAGATTTTGAGAATTCCAGGTAATCCCTGAGATTCTCTTTCAGGAGTTCAGGAGTGTTGAGACCATAAGGGCATCTGGACCTGCACTGTCCGCAGTTTGTGCATTGGTCAATAAGTGTCATTTTCTCGAGCCAGTCGGTAGTGAGGAAATTCTGAAATGGTGCCCTGCGCAGAAGAAGCGACATCCGTGCGGCCATGTTTATCTGTATTCCCTGAGGACAGGGCAAACAGTAGCCGCATCCGCGACAGAACTGTGATGCAAGTTCAGCACGATCCTTTTCTATTATTGCCAGCAATTTTTCATCAAGTTCCGGAGGGTTCTTTTCAAGAGAGAGAAACTGATCAAGTTCTGTTTCTCTCTGAATTCCCCAGACCGGGATCAAGTTATCAAATTGACGAAGGAAGGCAAATGCAGCAGCGGCATTTGTAATAAGTCCTCCACCCATCGCCTTCATGGCAATGAGTCCGCAATCGCTCTTTTTACATATATCGACAAAACCGAGTTCTTCTTCTGTGGAAAGAATACTGATCGGGAACTGAATAGTATCATAGAGACCGGACATAGCCGCAGCGGTCGCATTCTGCAGACTATGGTTTGTGAATCCTGCGAATCGAACCATTCCGCCTTTAATGGCCTCTTTCAGTCCGGCAAAAGTGCTTTGCGGGTCATGTGGATCAGGGAGTACGGAAGGATTGTGAAGCTGAAGAATATCAACGTAGTCGGTGCGCAGATTCTTAAGACTCGTCGAGAGATCCCTGAGCAGTTCTTCTCTGTTTTTTGCACTCGTTTTGGTGGCTATAATGATCTCATGACGAACATCACTAAGAGCGGCTCCGATCTTTTCCTCGCTGTCAGAATAGTTCCGGGCAGTATCGAAAAAATCGAATCCGTTGTGATACGCTTTACGGAGTATACGGGCGGACTCTTCAAACGATATTCTCTGAATGGGCAGGGCGCCAAAACCGCTCCGCCCGACTGAAAGCCCGGTTCTGCCCAGGCGCATTTTTTCCATGAAAAGTGTTTCTTTCTCTTAATCAGGGAAAAAATACTTTCCGCGAGGCCTGAAGAGCTGAAGAAATGCCGGAATTAACTGAAACTAAATAGTGTCTGAGTCTTTATTCTCCTGCCCCGATTCCGTAGAATCTTCACGGGGTGCAGTTTCCATTATTGTCATGCTCCCGAAAACCACATCTGCCTTTATAACCCTGTATGGCTCAGACTTATTGAAAGCTTTATTCTTATAGGTATAATCACCGAAACTGACAAGATTGCCATCAGGCATTCTCACCCCCGAGAAAGCCGCGCCTACTTTTACAATCGTAGGGACATCCGGGGATATCAACAGCACACTTGAACCAAATATCGTATTCACCTCGATATTATCATTTTCTTTTGTCAGCTTAGCAGAAGCATCGATCCGGGATAAGCCGAAGATCACATTGTATTCCCGGGTATCTTCCGTGAGTTTCATGTCACTGCTCTGAAACACTGCTGAGTTCTTTGTGCTTCCTGTCCACGATCCGCCAATAAGTACCCTCAGGCCCAGATAGATCAAAACCACCGCGAATACAATCCTGAACACTGGAATACTTACATTGAATACTACTTTGATTATGATTGCCGCACCTATAAGGATAAGTATTATACCCCAGAATACTCCCGAAAAAAGAAATCCCATCTTCAATTTTCTCCTCCGTTAAATCAAGCCATATGTGTCAGA
The DNA here is from genome assembly GCA_964387115.1 of uncultured Fibrobacter sp. Classification (GTDB taxonomy): domain Bacteria; phylum Fibrobacterota; class Chitinivibrionia; order Chitinivibrionales; family Chitinispirillaceae; genus JAAYIG01. Next base: position 1,649 of record CAYLVN010000157.1, on the reverse strand, counting down.
AGTATGCAGATATGCAACAGCCTTACAGATTAAAGTATATTATTTGTATAATTTATCTCAAATAAATCTTTTATCGGAGTCAATGAAGATATGAGTACTCTTCTTAATGAGATCCGTACCGTGCTGAAAAAGAGCAGTGACCCTGAAAATCGTGAATCGGGACAGCGTTTTTTCAAGGAAGAAGTGAAACTTTATGGAGTAAAGACCGCAGAGGTGGGAGAAATCTCCAGACAGTACTTTAAAAAGCTTGATGGCCTCAGCAAAAGAGATGTTTTCAGCTTATGCGAAGAGCTCTGGAAATCCGGTTACATGGAAGAATCCTTCATTGCATGTAACTGGGCCTATAATCTTAACAAAGAATATGAACCGGGAGATTTTTCAATCTTTGAGAGCTGGATCAATCTCTACGTTAACAACTGGGCCTCCTGCGATACACTCTGCAACCATACTGTTGGCACTTTTATCGAGATGTATCCCAAATACCTCTCTTCACTGAAAAAATGGGCAAAATCGGAGAACCGCTGGGTGCGCCGTGCATCTGCTGTTACTCTTATCATTCCGGCAAGAAGAGGTAAATTTCTGGATGAGATCTTCTCTATTGCCGATATTCTTCTACTCGATAATGATGATCTGGTACAGAAAGGTTACGGGTGGATGCTGAAAGTGGCAAGCGAGGCCCATCAGAACGAAGTTTTTGACTATGTGATGAACAAAAAGTCCAGAATGCCAAGAACCGCTCTGAGATATGCTATCGAAAAGATGCCTGCGACTATGAAAAAAGAGGCTATGAAAAAAGAATGATTCCAGTTAGCAAGCTTTTCTTCCATAAAATAAAAAAATAACCCTTCCAAAGAGTTCCAGACATAATCACTTCAAGACATTTAAGCACACCACAATCGTGCCTTGCCACCTTACCTTCCTTGATTTACCTTTTTAGGAATTATATACTGGAGATAAAAATCAAATTCGATTTTTGTCAAACCGATGGGGGTATTTATGAAATCCGGACGTCTGTTAATATCAGGAATTGCACTCTTCTTTATCGCTGCAAGTGGCCAGAACCGGCTCACTCTTCAGGACAAAGAGCTCTTTATGAGCGGTTTAAATCTTGCCTGGATCAATTTTGCCGACGATATAGGAAATACCCCGCTTGATGAAAACAGAATGCGCAAAGTTATTCAGGATGTACGTGATGCAGGCGGAAACGCACTAAGATGGTGGCTTTTTACAAATGCCTCTCTCACCCCAGAATTTGATGCTAACGGACTGGTATCAGGGATAGGCACCAATTCTGTCAACAATGTCAAAAAGGCACTGGATATTGCAGAAGAAAACGGTGTTGTTATCTCCCTGTGCCTCCTCTCCTTTGATCTCATCCCAGGTCGGGGACTGGAACCACATGAGTATAGCAAACAACAAAAAGATGCTGACTACCGACGAAGGAATAAAGGCTTTTATTGACAATGCAGTTATCCCCCTCGTTAAAGGCATTGGAGATCATCCGGCAATCATGACCTGGGAGGTCTTTAATGAGCCGGAAGGGATGACCACGGAGTTTGGATGGACACCGGAGAAAATTTCGATGGCGGATGTACAGAAAGTCACAAACAGGGTGGCTGCCGCAATACATGATAATGCCCCTGGAATAA
>CAYLVN010000156.1:0-7628 GCA_964387115.1 uncultured Fibrobacter sp. | reverse complement strand
CCTCAAAGTAGCTGGTGTGAGGATCAAGGATCTGAAGCATCCCTTTTATTGCATTGTCAATAAGGTCTTTAGATGGCATCTCCTCGACATAATTCTGATGAATTTTAGTCGCTACATTGTCAAGGCGAATTATATCTGAATAGAAACTGTCCCCGTCAGCCCGCGTTGAATCTACCACCAGCCCGGCAATGACTACTATCATTATTACAATACCCGTAAACGGTGCTTTGCCAATCAGGGCTTTTCTGGGAGGTGTCTGCTTTTCCATTACGTCTCCTGAACTAATCGTGTTAACCTTATATCCCGGCATGATTTGTACTAATTACTGCAGCATATCTTTACCGGCCCAGCTCCTGTAACCTCAACTGATTTCAGGTTTAAGGAACAGTATCTGAAAATACATCAAGCAGCAATAACAATTCCTGTTTTTGTTCAATTTAAGAGGGCCGATTTCAGAAAATTATCAATCTTTTTGTACACAATTTCTGAGATTTCCCCGATCTCTTTACTTCCATCTATCAGCAAACAACCCTCTGGATTCTTTTCAGCAAGACCCCTGTACCCTTTACGTATTCTCTCGAAAAAATCAGAACCGTTTTGCTCAAGCCGATCCCTCTTTTTACCCATCATCTCCATGCGTCTGCAGGAGACTTCCGAGGGCACATCGAAAATAAAGGTACAATCAGGCATCAGGCCGCCGGTGGCAAAACCGTTAACCTTCTGCAGAAGTTCCAGAGGCATTCCTCTGCCAAATCCCTGATAAGCAAACGTCGCTTCCTGAAACCTGTCGCAAAGGACAACCATTCCTTTTTTTATAGCAGGAATAATTTTTTCCCGTACATGCTGGGCTCGTGCTGCAAGGTATAGAAGAAGCTCACATTCGTTTACCATCTCCGAATTTTCGGGTGATATGAGTATTTCCCGAATCTTCTCTGCAATCTGTGTCCCGCCGGGTTCTCTTGTAACAAGAACCGGTATGCCATCTTTCTCCAGGTGCGAGGCGGCCTCTTTCAACTGTGTGCTTTTCCCGCACCCGTCAATGCCTTCGAATGTAAAAAAGAATCCCCTCACTATGCACCACAACACTTCTTGAATTTTTTCCCGCTGCCGCACGGACATTGATCATTGCGGCCTACCTGAACAGCTGCCCTCACAGCAGGGCCGGCTGATGGGGCACGGTTGGTAATCAGCTGGGGCTGAGCTGTCCGCACAGCCGGAGATCTGGCCGGAGTGCCTGATGCCGAGAAAACATCAAAATCACTGTGAACAGTCCTTGGACCATCTATCTGTCTTGGAGATTCCTGTTGAACCCGTTCAAGACGGAATATGTAATTTGAAACCTCTTTGGCAATGGCATTGCGCAACTCTCCAAAAAGCTTCAATCCCTCTCTCTGGTACTCATAAAGCGGATTTTTCTGACCGAATGCCCGATACTGAACACCACCTTTAAGATGATCCATCTCATAGAGATGATCTTTCCAGAGGTTATCAATGACCATAAGAAACACACCGCGTTCGAACTGACGCATTACAGCGGTCCCGAACCTGCGCTCCTTTTCCTGAAATTTTTCCTTAACTAATTTCCAAAGATCATCAAAGAGACTGTCCTGGGTTTTGGTTCCCAGTTCCCCTTCAGACACTCTGTATGTTACACCGAATGTTGACTGTATCTCAGAATAAAGTGCCTGCATGTTCCAACTGTCCGGACTTCCGCTGCCGGTATGACGAAGAACGATGTCCTCAAGACTTCCGGCAATCTGATCCAGTATCTCATCCATAAGGTCTTCGCCACGCAGAATTCTCTGACGCAGCCCGTAAATCTCCATCCTCTGGAGATTCATCACATCATCATACTCTTTGAGGTGTTTACGGATCTCAAAGTTGCGCCCTTCAACCCGCTTCTGAGCGTTACCGATAGCCTTTGAAACAAGAGGATGAGAAATGACCTCGCCCTCCTCGGCACCTAATCTGTCCATTATTGCCGCGATACGCTCTGAGCCAAAGATTCTCATCAGATCATCATCTAAAGAAAGGAAAAATTTTGTTGACCCCGGATCACCCTGACGTCCTGAACGTCCTCTGAGCTGATTGTCAATACGACGGCTCTCATGGCGTTCCGTACCGATAATATGCAGCCCTCCAAGATTTACAACCGTCTGGTGCTCCTCTTTTGTCTCTGCATACATCTTAGCGAATTTTTTTCTTTTTTCATCAAGGCTCAGCTCTTCGGGATCAATCCCCTCCTTTAAAAGCTCCTGATTGGCCATGATATCAAAATTACCGCCGAGTACAATGTCGGTACCGCGGCCAGCCATATTTGTAGCAATCGTTACGGATTTAAGCCTTCCTGCCTGTGCCACAATCGCAGCCTCTTTTGCGTGCTGCTTGGCATTAAGAACCTCATGCTCTACCCCGGCCCTCTGAAGCAGTTTGCTTAAAAGCTCTGATTTCTCAATCGAGGTGGTACCGACCAGAACCGGCCTCCCCAGATCAACCATCTCTTTTATCTCTTTGACAACAGCATTGTACTTTTCCCGCTGTGTTTTATAGATTTCATCGTGAAAATCACGCCTGACCTGTGGACGGTTCGTGGGGATAGTCACAACATCGAGTTTGTAAATCTCATGGAACTCTCCTGCTTCTGTAACAGCCGTTCCAGTCATACCGGCAACTTTACTGTACATCTTGAAGAAATTCTGGAAAGTGATTGTAGCCAGGGTCTGGTTTTCACCCGCGACCTTTACGCCCTCTTTGGCTTCAAGAGCCTGGTGAAGGCCTTCGCTGTAGCGTCTTCCTTGAAGAATACGGCCGGTAAATTCATCAACAATCAGAATCTGGCCATCCTGCACCACATAGTCCACATCGCGTTCAAAAAGAGAATATGCTCTTAAGAGCTGACTGATACTGTGGATTCTCTCTGAACGTTCCGCATATTCACGGTGCGCCTGGTCTTTTCTAAGCGCCTTTTCATCATTGTCAATAGCAGGATCGTTTTCTATCTTGCCTACAGTCTCAGCCAAATCCGGAACGATGAAGAAATCAGGGTTGCTGCCGCTTATGAGCGTACGGCCCTTCTCTGTAAGTTCGGCACTGTGACCCGATTCGTCTATTGTGTAGAAAAGCTCTTCATCAATTTCGTGTAGCTTACGGTCACGAAGAAAGTCGGTTTCGACAGTTTTCATGTATTTGGCAACGCCGGGCTCTTTAAGAAGTTTGGTGAGCCTCTTGTTTTTGGGAGAGCCTCTCTTTACAATAAGCATCTTGAGACCGCATTCGTACTCTTTGCCTTCCTGCTGGAGAAGCTCCTCCGCTTCTGCCACAACCTTCTGGACAAACTGTGACTGAACACTGACCAGCTTTGCCACACGCGGCTTAAGCTCATCGTATTCCTTGTTTGACCTTGTCACCTGGCCCGAAATGATAAGGGGCGTTCTTGCTTCGTCGACAAGGATATTGTCAACCTCGTCAATGATTGCAAAATTCAGCTCTCTCTGTACGCACTGATCCGGTGAACTGGCCATATTATCACGCAGGTAATCGAAACCGTACTCGTTATTTGTACCAAAAGTTATATCTGCAGCATAGGCTTCACGTCTCTGGGGACTGTGGGGTTCTGTAATATCAAGGCATCCGACTGTAAGCCCCATAAATTTGAATATCCTGCCCATCCATTCACTGTCACGTCTGGCAAGGTAATCATTAACAGTAATTACATGCACTCCCTTTCCTGACAGGGCATTAAGGTATGCTGCCATGGCCGCAACCTGCGTTTTTCCCTCACCGGTTTTCATTTCTGCAATTTTACCCTGATGAAGAACGATCGCACCCATTACCTGAACATCAAAGTGGGCCATAAACGGGATCTCTTTGTTGAGAACCGGATCTTTGACCATTCTCTTTTCACCAAGCACCCTGAAAGTCGCCTCGCGAATTGTAGCAAACGCTTCAGGAAGAATATCGTCGAGAGTGTCTCCTTCACGGAGCCGTTTTCTGAACTCGTTTGTTTTATTCTTCAGCTCCTCATCGGAAAGTGCCTGCATCTCACTTCGGAGGCTGTTTACACGCTCCAGAATCGGACGGATTTTTTTGACGTCGCGATCCTGCTTGGAACCAAAAATCTTGCCGAGTATATCAAGTAATGTCATGGGCTTTAATCGACCTTTTCTATTTGCAGGTCACTGATTGTGACCTTATTTATAAGCTCCCGGCCACACAGGCCGTTAATTGCATTCTTCAATTCCGGTTCGAGAATCTCTTTTTTTACTAAGCTCAATTCTTTGATACTGATCGCTTTTTTTGTAAGAACCTTAATCTCATTTCTTCTTAAAAGGACCTCGGAACGGCTCGATTCCTCATTGAAACCAATTTTCAAAGACACTCTCACCAGAAGATCATCCCTGTCAGAAATCTCACAGGTGATACCTGAAATTAATACCGGATCGGGAGTATCAGGTAATACAAGTGGCTCCTGCACAACATTCTTAACCACAACACGTTCAGGATTCTGCACAGCAACCATATATTTCCCGGAATCCTCTATCCGGGTTAAAGCATCTTCATTACTACTGATCGGAGCCACAGGTGAATCTGTTGCAGATTCGGTCTGAGGCCAGACTTGTTTTTCCGATTCCCGGTCTTCAGACTGAAATTTCCTGAAAAAATCCTGGTTATTAAAATATAAAATTGTAACCAGGACAGCGGCTGCAATGGCAGTAATGTAAAGAATCCTTAACCGTCTTTGATGAATATTACCGGAACGCTTCCATCCGCTTTCAGTCATCTGTATCACACTTTTTCGGGTATATCCTCCACAATACGACAGGAGAGCGGCACACCACGCGAGAACTTGTCAACCAGATCTTCAAGATTTTTCTTTATCTCATCAGTCTGTTTCTCAAACTGCAATCCTATCCTGTATCCATCAGTTCTTCCCAGGCAATAAATAACTTTTGCCCTGAATATGACCTCGTTAATTTCCAGATTAATTTGAGAGCTTTTCTGTTTTAAAACCCGGGAAAAAACGGCTGCACCAGTTGCGCTCAAGTCGAAAATGACACCATTGTCTCCTGAATTCAACAACTCTATTCTCTCTTTCATTCTACTCATAATTGAGACTCCCTGGATTAGTCGGTCACTAAAATACGATATGCACAGGGATTTAGTGTCCCCCGGAACACTCTTACAACCCTAAGTCTGCCCTTCAAATACAAACGGGTATATCACTTCAACCGGACTTCCTCCTTCAACAACCGGAAACTGCCATCGTTTAATATACCTTACTACAGTCTGGTCAAAATCAGGATTGTTCGTTGTAGAAGTTACAATTGAAACATTGGACACAGACCCCGACGGCAGAATGACAAATTTAACGGATAACCTTCCGCTCAAAGCCGGATCCCTCTTGAGCCAGTCTTCGTATACTCTTTTGAGCCTCTGGGTTTCACGGCTTACAACCCGCTGAATGGCAGCCTGACTTCTGTCTGTATGAGAAGCAGATTCTCCGGTAACCTCGGGAGGTTGAGATGAAATATTTACAGTGGCAGCGGATGCCACCTGGGAAACTGCAGCGCTTCCGATCTTTTCTTTTTCTATCTCTACACCGCTTGTATGGCTTTCACGTTTTTTCAATTCACCTTCAGGGATGCTTTTCTTTTGGGCAAAAGTTCCTTTAGAAATGTTAAGATTGCCCAGATCCTCTATCTGTGTTCCTGCCGAAAGAAGGTCTGAAGCACTTGCAATAGAGCTCGAGCCGCTTCCTGAAGCTGTGATGGCTGCAAAAATTCCTGCATTCTTAATCTGCTCTGCAACCTCCTGGCGCTGCTGCCTTCTAAGCTCGCTGCCGGCTTCTTTACGCTTCTGTTTATCTACAAATGTTTCTTTTTCCCGATCTACCTTAATTTCTTCTTTTTTTTCTTCCTGTTTGACTTCTGCAGTCTTCTGCGCAGAACCGATGGCCTTTTTATCAATTTTCTCTTCACTGGGCTTGGGCTGGTTGAGCACAAGCCTGGCATATCTTTCCTGAATTCTGCTTATTTCTTTTTCGCTGATCATCGCTGATGGCTTTTTGAGAGAGAGCAAACCGATCGCCGTAAAAATAATGACACCGCACAAAATAAGAATAGTTAAAAACCTGGCTTCAAACCTTGAGAACAACCCCTTGTTGAACTCTTTGGGAAAGGGCTTGGAGCTCTGATTCAAATCTAAAAAAAAGATTCCAGTCTGATTCTTTGACATCAATCCAACCGATAAACAAACAGGTTCATATTAGGATATCCGGCCTGGCCGCAGGTATACATCACACGAGTCAGGACATTATAAGGGATCTCGGTGTCACCCTGAATAGTAATCTCTCCCGAGAACTCCGTCCCGGAAAGATCCGTCATCTTTTTGCCTTCTTCAGAATACTTTGCAAGCAGATTGTAAAGAGGCTTTATCAAAAAATCTTTCTGCTCAAGCAGTGCTTCATATCCGTTTTTATCGATAACCACCGAGTCTTCTATCATGATATTGTTCCGTGCGACCTTTACACTCAGCGATTCTTTAGCTTTAGTTTCGACAGATGATTTAGGAAGCGTCAGGTTGTTTGCCGGAGTGACAATTGTACCTTCAGTGGAAAAATTTTTTATAAGGAAGACCAGTATAATGGTAAACATGTCCATCATGGAAGTGATGTTCAGCTTGACTTCATCTTCACCGCGGCGTCTTCTTGCCTGTCTGGCTGCACGAGGATTTGCCATTACTGAACCAAACCTCCGGCTATAGAAACATTAGGAAACATCGTTGCATTGCCGGCCGGGGTTGAGATTCCGCGTGCCGCGTCCATTACAGATATTACTATCTGATATTTTATCTTGTCATCTGCGACAATCTTGATACTCTCATGATCTTTGAAAAAGCTAACAGAGCTGAAATCATGTCCCAGATATGCGGAGTAAAGCTGCACCAGATCTGCATCGTCTGGAATGTCAGGTTTTACAGTGCGCAGAATCTGCAGCAGAACTTTCTGTTTTACTTCTGCAAGCTTCTGATTAAGAGCCGCAAAATCATAATTGTCATCTTTCAGTGGAATTTCAATCTGGTCTTTTGAGGTCTGATCCTGTTTGAAATAATGGAAAAGATTGAAACCTTTGGAGGTAATAACTATACCCAGATCAAGTTTTGCATCACCGGCAATCTCCCCTGCCCCCCCTGCGCCTCCGCTCTGTGACGATTCAGGCAGTTTGATCTCAATCATACCTATTTTCACAAATTCAGAAGAGGACAGAAGAAGAGGAATGAGCACCACCATCAGGTTCATGAATGGAACCATATTGGGTTCTGTTTCCACTTCCTCTTTTACCCGTCTGTCAGAGATCCTGTAGCTTTTCTGAACTGTTTGAGCCGGAGTTAATGCCTTGATCAGTGCTACAGAATATCTGTCAACTTCAGCTATTACGCTGTCGACTTTTGATCTGAAAATCGAATAGACAAGAACACAGGGTACTGCGATAATCAGTCCAAGAAGTGTAGTATTCATGGCAGCAGAAATACCAACAGCAAGCATTGAAGATTTTTCTACCGGTGAAACATCGGGCTGGGCTACAGCGGCAAAAGCCAGTATCAGGCCGTAAATGGTCCCCATCAGCCCG
>CAYLVN010000155.1:0-7633 GCA_964387115.1 uncultured Fibrobacter sp. | reverse complement strand
ACCAGCATCAAAAGTGTATAGATGCTCAGATCCGATGGAATTATGTTTTCCCGGTCAAAATAAAGCACAAAATACGCCCCAAGCCATATATAGCCGAACCAGAACGCATTTCGGGGATAAAAAATACCCAGCATCCGGGTATACTCAAAGCAGGCTATCAGAATTATAGCTATTATCACAACCTGAGCCGGATAAACAATCGCAACAGACTTGGGAAGAACAGTAAGAGTAGAATTTATCAGCCACCACCCAAGGGGCACTGACCACAGGACAAACAAAAGCCGCTTTCCTAAATTAGAAAGCCTCATGACTCTTTTACCTTTCCAAACCTGCGATCGCGTTTGTTAAAATCTTCTATCGCACCAACCAGGCAGTCTTTGTTGAAATCAGGCCATAAGACATCGGTAAAATAAAGCTCTGAATATGCAGCCTGCCACAACAGAAAATTGCTTATCCTCTTATCTCCGCCTGTTCTGATAATAAGCTCCGGGTCCGGGATATCTTTTGTATAGAGATATTTTCCGAATGATGATTCCTCAAGTTTATCAATCCGGGATGGGTCCCGGACTGCATCTCTGGCAAATTCCCTGACTGCAGAAAAAATCTCGGATCGCCCCCCGTAACTTATAGCCAGATTAAGATTCAGGCCGGTATTATTCTTTGTCTCTTCAATTCCATTCAGAAGGGCTTTACGGGTCTTTAGAGGAACACGCGAAAGATCACCTATTGCCCTTAACCGAACATTGTTCGCGTTTAAGTTGGAAATCTCTTTTTTTGTCATCTCCACCAGAAGATCCATCAGTAAGGAAACTTCTGTGCTGGGCCTGCCCCAGTTTTCTGCAGAAAAGACATACGTGGTCAGATAAGAAACCCCCAGCTCCCCGCAGGCACGTACTATCTCCCGCGTCGCATCAGTTCCCGCACGATGACCGGCTGATCTGGGCAGACCCCTCTGCCGGGCCCACCGTCCATTACCATCCATTATAATTCCAATATGCGTGGGGATGTTCATGTCTTGAGTATTTTTTCCTGATATACGGAACGCTTTTACAAGTTGCCGTAGATTCCGGCCGGTGATGTAATTTAACGAATATAGATTTTTAAATATAATTTCTGCGAAAAAAGATGATATGAACCATATACTCAAGCAGCATGAGTACCGATGGTCAGCAATTTCTCCCTTGAGAACGGTGAACCCCGACCTCCGTGCTACCACTACAAGTCTGTTTCCACGTGGCAAGGGCAATGTAAGACACGGTCGAGGGCAACCGTGCCACACAGACCCCCTTTACAGATACCAGTGTTTTTTCATTGCGGGGTCGAAATCAGCATCGGCATTGGTATCGTAACCTTCAAAATTCACCCCTCAAAAAAAATGCCGGAAATTTTTAGTTCTCCGGCATTTCTGGTATCAAATCTTATAAACGACTTTTAGATCAGAGTTCCATTATCTCTTTTTCTTTGTTGGTAAGGAGCTCATCGACCGTTTTAATAAATTTATCGGTCAATTTCTGGATATCATCCATTCCCTTCTTAGATTCATCCTGAGTGACATCCTTATCCTTTTCCGCTTTCTTGAGCTTTTCATTTGAATCGCGCCTGATATTTCGGATACCAACCTTACTCTCCTCACCGACTTTTTTGCAGTTCTTGAAGAGGTCCTTGCGTCGCTCTTCTGAAAGTGGCGGAATCGGAAGGCGGATCATATTTCCATCATTCTGAGGATTTAACCCCAGATCTGATGTCTGAATCGCTTTCTCAATAGGTGTAAGCATCTTCTTTTCCCACGGCTGAACAACGATCATACGCGGGTCTGGAACAGAAATATTTGCAATCTGGTTAATCGGCATAGGAGAGCCATAATAATCAGCAGTCAATCCATCCAGAAGCGCCGGACTGGCCCTTCCAGCTCTGATTCTTGAGAGATCTTTTTTAAGACTCTCTATTGCCTTCTGCATTCTCTGTGTAGTTTCCGACTGGATAGAATCCAAAGCACTCATCTGCTATTCTCCTGTTTTAATAATTGATCCTACAGCCTGACCCTCTAAACATCTGCGGAGATTGCCTTTTTCAAGCAGCTTGAAGATGATAATCGGGATTGAATTCTCCTGACAAAAAGAAAACGCCGTAGCATCCATAACCTTCAAACCTTTTGCCAGAGCCTCTCGATGGATTCTTTACAGGATCACTATCGTAGATCCCGTCAACCTTTGTAGCCTTGAGGAGAACCTCAGCACCGATTTCGGCACATCTGAGAGCTGCTGCCGTATCAGTTGTAAAGAATGGATTTCCGGTCCCGCCCGCAATTATCACCACTTCACCATTCTGCATACACTCAACTGCCCCGGAAGGAGTAAAATACTCCCCTGCCCGGTCTATGTTGACTGCATTAAGAACTCTGGATGGGCAACTATGCTTGTTCAGGTACTCTTTGAGGGCGATAGAGTTTATCCCCGTGAAACACCCTGAGTGGTTGCACCGCGAAGGAAGTTTCCTCCACCGATAACAATCCCGATCTGAACACCGGCTGCATGCACTTCAGCAATCTCACCGGCTATTGAAGAAATAACCGGCGGATCAATGCCAAACCCTCTTCCGCCGGCCAATGCCTCGCCGGACAGCTTCAAAAGTACCCTTTTGAACCTGGATTCCATGTAAGATCTTATTCCTCTGAGCCGAGCTCAAGCCGCACAAAGTCAAGTACTTTGATCTTTGCACCGGTCAGTTTCTCAACCTCTTTTATCCGGTCAGTGACACTGATGTCGGGTGTTTTTATGAAGGCCTGCTCTATAAGAACCACTTCCTGGTAGAACTTCGCAAGCTTGCCTTCAACAATCTTGTCCCAGATCTTCTCCGGTTTCCCCGAACTCTGTGCCTGGGTAAAATAGATTTCTTTCTCCTTAGCGATAACATCAGCGCTGATACATTCCCTGTTTGCTGCCATCGGATTGGCAGCCGTTACCTGCATTGCCAGATCTTTTCCCAGATCGGCCATAGCCTGGCTGTCAAGTTCCTTGTCAGCTGAGACTTTTACGATTACCCCGATCTTTCCGTTTCCGTGAAGATATGAGAACAGACGTTCATTTGCAGGGTTGGCCTCCATCTTAGAGTATCTGCGGAAAGTAATGTTCTCACCGATTTTACCGATAAGTTCTGTAAGCCTGTTCTCGACAGTCTGACCACCGAAAACCGGCGATGTCAGCTTCCTGGCAGCTTCGATATCTGCCGGTTTTTCCTGAATCAGAAGATTTCCAAGCTTGGCAACGAAATCGATAAAATCTTCATTTCTGGCAACAAAGTCTGTTTCGGAATTAACCTCAAAAACTATTCCGCATGATGGCTCTGTAACGATTGTAACCTTTCCCTCTTTTACGGCTTTGCCTGCGCGACGTGCAGCAGTGGCCTGACCCTGTTTACGAAGGTTCTCGATAGCCAGATTCATATCGCCATTTGACTCAATCAGAGCCTTCTTGCAGATCATCATTCCCAGCCCGGTCTTTTCCCGGAGCTCTTTTACCTGTGAGGCTGATATTTCCATTTTATTAATCTCCTTTTTATCCTTTGGTCCGGTGGTGACCGGTCTTATTCTTCTTCAGTAAATTTTACGATTTTCTTGTGGATGACGCGGGGCTTTTTCTTTGCCTCCTCGGTTCCCTCTGAAACCTCTTCCGTTTCGCTCTCCCCGGTAGAATCTTTCTGAGCTTCAGCTTCAGATTTTGCGGTCTCCTGCTCCATCATCTCGGCAGCGGAAATATTGACATTTTCCTCAAGAATTGCATCAGAAACCGCACGGGCAATCAGCTGCACCGATTTAATTGCATCATCATTGCCGGGGATAGGATAATCGACTGTATCAGGATCACAGTTAGTATCTACAATGGCACCGATAGGAATATGAAGTCTGCGTCCTTCTGCGATTGCAATATGCTCTTTTATTGTGTCAACCACAAATATGATGCTTGGGGGTTTGCGCATATCACGGATACCGCTGAGCACAGAGATAAGATTTTCTTTTCTTTTAGCAAGAAGTCCCCGCTCTTTTTTAGGAAGAGCTTCAATTGTGCCGTCTGTCTCCATTGCTTCGATTTTTTCCAGTTTGGCAACACTCTGGCGGATTGTCTGGAAATTTGTAAGCATCCCACCCAGCCATCTCTCAGTCACATATGGCATCTTGCAGCGTTCAGCTTCCTCCCTGATACAGTCTTTAAGCTGCTTTTTTGTGCCGACAAACAGCACTTTTCCACCCTTTAACACTTCCTTGCGAACACGCTGAATGAATTTCTCGACTGTAAGAAGAGTTTTATTGAGATCAATGATATAGATGCCGTTTCTGGGGCATAGTATAAAGCGCTTCATTTTGGGATTCCAGCGCTTTGTCTGATGACCGAAATGAGTGCCCGCATCAAGCAGGTCTTGCACAGATAAATTAGACATACAAACTCCTTAATTGGGTTAAACTTCCACGACGTCTCATAACGGAAAGATTACTGTCCACCCGGATCAGCACCCGTCTTCCGCTCCCGCCGTGTGAAATTATTATGAAAGACTGATCTGAATTTTCCAAATAAAACGTTCGTGCCTGGTAAACCCGGCACGAACGGAATTTTCCCGAATAAGCGGAAATATCTTACAGTGGAATAGGAACTATCGCTTAGAGAACTGGTATCTTCTGCGGGCTCCTGCCTGACCATATTTCTTACGTTCAACTACACGGGAGTCTCTGGTAAGAAACCCGCTTTTACGCAGAGCCTTACGATTCTCCTCACTTATAAGAGCCAGTGCTCTTGCAATTCCAAGACGAATAGCACCGGACTGACCACTGAGTCCACCGCCTCTGACACTTGCGACTACGTCGAAAGATTCGGCAACCTGCAGTAACTGCAAAGGCTGTTCCGTGTCCTTCACAAGAACATCGCTCATAAGATATTCCTGAATAGTCCTGCCATTTATAATCCGCTCACCTTTGCCGGGCCGGACAATTACCGTCGCGATTGCGTTTTTACGTTTACCGGTCGCAGAATACCTGTTTTCCAAAATGACCAGCTCCTTTTTCTTAGATGTTTAAGGCAGTGGGCTGCTGTGCAGTATGGGGATGATTTGATCCGGAATACACATGGAGCTTCTTCATTATAGCCCTGCCACGTGCATTTTTGGGAACCATGCCATGAATTGCATGAATCAGAACCTTTGTCGGATCAAGCTTCATCTGCTCCTGGAAAGATCGAAACTTCCCTCCACCGGGATACCGGGAGTGACGGAAGTACTCTTTGGTCTCCGCTTTCGTTCCAGTCAGCATTACCTTCTCTGCATTAAGAATAATCAGAAAATCCCCATGATCCTGATTGGGAGAATAAGCAACCTTATCTTTCCCGATCAAAACCTGAGCAGCCTTTGATGCAAGCCTTCCGAGGGCCTGATTGGTAGCATCGAGCACAAACCACTTACGCTCAATTGATTTTGTGTCCACAACAACAGTTTTCATGTCATTCCATCCTGAAATACAAATTTCGATTTATGGATAAGTCTGTTGAATATAAAACAGAGGTCGGGAAAAAGTCAACACTCTTGAGATGAAAATAACGAAAGGCGAAAAAGCAGCGTATGCCAGATTTGAACCGTCTTTCCTTTCTGGCCCTTTTGAGCTCTATCAGGATTACTCATATTTTCACCCATTTTAATTTTACTTGCAAAACTTCTGGTCCCTACCATTTGACCGATAACCTTGCGATTCCATTAAACATCCATAATTCATTTGTTTAAGGGGTATAAGCCGGCACAGTTCCCGGCTCATACTACTCGTCCAGTCGCCACCATTGTAGAGCCTGGAGCGTCCTCTTATACCTGAAAACCCGATATCATCATCGAAATAATATCAGTGAATGGAATAATGAATGTTGTACTGCATCAAATGACTTTATATCGAGTATGTAGTATCCACCCGGCATCATTGACAAAGGGATGTTGTATTCCATGTATCTGCTGTTTTTTGTCCGCAGGAAATCTTGATGAACCAGTTGCCCGTTTGTACGCATAATCTTTACGCATACCGGAACACCGGCTTTCATATCCAGGAATCTGATTTTACTATTGTTCAGTAACTGGAAGCTAATTTTCTGAAAACAATTTCTGCTTTTGAACACAGGCCCGGAGGACATTGGTAAAAGACTGAATTGTTCAGTTGAATCAGATTTATTTTTATACATCACAGAAATGCGGTATTCAAAAGCATTCTGTACCTGATTGTTCAGAATAAATTTTACAGTATCCCCACTACCTGAGAAACACTGGTTGATACTGCTGTCTAAAAGAATATTTGAGCCATTAACTAATGCGCTATATTCAAGTGTCCCTACGCCTGGCCCGGTTATGGAATATCTAACGCTGTCCAGGCATACAACACCAGGCACCGGCCCGTTATTATTACGTATTTGCACTACGGCTAAAATGGTATCACCAGCGACACGGTATGCCGAAGGGGTCAAAAGAATGATGAAGATACTCTCGACAGAATCTACTGAATTAATTGTAAGTGGAATGGAGAGTGAATCATTGTCGGTTTTGATTTTAACCGAGTCCGAAACAGGTAATTCGGAAATAATCATCATGCATTGCTGATATTCTGGTGGTTTAATGTCACTAAGCCATATCGATGGTGGAAAATGCCATTTAACAGAAATGTATTCCCATTCAGTATCCTCATCACCAATACGGCTTTGGGCGCACAGTGATATAGTATCATTTGTATTTATGCTGATTGAATTTACTACTTCTCCTGTGCTCCGGTTTATCAATCGCAGGTCTGGATTTTGAGCATACCCCCAAGTGCACAGAGCAAAAATATAGAAAATTGCATTGTAAACAATTTTCATGATATCTCCTTTATAAGAGTATTGTTCACAGTCCTCTTCTGTAGATGGCTGGCTCTCCAGCTAATTGGAAAATCTAATATTGTCAAGAAAGTAAGGCCCTGAGTTCATATTTGTATTAAGAGCGAAAGAAAAAGAGAAATCATCATGATCCCCCTGCAAGACTGCAATCACTGAATATGGTAACAGAAATGTAACCGCGTTAAAAAGCACCACGATTTAAACTGGTAAGTTCGACTGCACCTATAAACATGTTATAAATTCCTGCAGAAGGGCAATGCGCCAGTAATTGTAGTTGTCCAAAACGAAGGGGAGAGTACTGTCAAGTGAATTAAAAAATCTGAAATGAAAATTACTTCCGGTACATGCGTATAAAGAGCGGACCCCTTTTGCTGTTATCCTGAATCATCTTGTCTAATGAATAAATGGAGTCTGTCCCTATTTCTACTTTCTGCACAATTTCACCCTGTGCATTGTAAAGAACCGCGCGCCTGAAACCCTGCAGCTTTTTTGCGTCCGGACGACTTCCCATGACAGAGATAAATGCAATATCCTGATTGCTGGTATAAGGCCTGGACTGAAAGGAATTCTTTGATTTCGAAGAATTCTTAATATCCCGTACCGGTTCCGAAGCATCTACCGATGATACCGCAAACTGTATGAGTACTGCAAACAGCAACCAGCCAAATGACCGTAACATTTCGGCCTCCAATGGGGTACACTATCAATGCACTACTATTTAATATAACAAATAATCACTCTTCTGC
>CAYLVN010000154.1:354-7670 GCA_964387115.1 uncultured Fibrobacter sp. | reverse complement strand
CCATATTTATTACTCGTATTGGGGCACCCTCTTCCAAAAAAAAAAATTAATCATATTTATTACTCGTATTGGGGCACCCTCTTCCAAAAAAATATTTAATCATATTTATTACTCGTATTGGGGCACCCTCTTCCAGAAATTCTTAATTCTTATTTATTACTTGTATCGGGGCACAAGTGATAAATGCAATTCGCCCCGTAATTCAAATAATTTCCAACCTGCTCAATATGGCACAATTTTAGCACTACAACTCTGTAAGTCTCTTCCCCCGTTTCCATGGCAGGATCAACATGCTCAACGATGCACCAGTGAAGAGCCTCATTACCTTTATCCTGATTGCGATCACCTGTGCCCGGGGCAGTGAAATCGATCCGGTGTTGAACCTTGATGAGTGTGTACGGATCGCCCTTGAGAAGAGCCCCTATCTTGAGAGAAGCCTGGGGGAGCGCCGGCAGAGAAGCGCCTCAGTTTTCAGCGCTCTCAGTGCGGTCATTCCAGGTATCTCGTTAACAACAGGTTATGACAGGAGTGGTCCTGACCAGGCCGCCCCGGGGACCGACAGTCTGGGATACCCGCCCGGGTTTTCCCCTGTCTACTCAAATGAGCAATACCAGACCGCCATAAATATCAATGCTGTATTAGTAGATTTGGCCTCTTTTGCAGGTCTCAAAGCGGCCTTTACAGTGGATGATATTGCAGAGACCGCATTCAGGGGCTCAAAAGCTGATCTGGCTTACAATGTCAAGGAGGCATACTACAACCTTATCGCGGTGCATAAAAATATCGATGTCTCACAGGCATCCGCTGCCCAAAGTGAAGAACAGATGCTCATAGCGCGTGAAAGGTTTGCACTGGGAGCCATAGCTCGTCCTGAGCTTCTCAGAATCGAGGTCGATCAGGCCCGGCGAAGAATCGAGCTCATAAATGCCCGCTCCGAGCTTGAGACTGCAAACAGAAATCTGGCAAATCAGATCGGAATGCTCTACCCGCTTGCTATCGACACATCGCTTCTGTTCCCGCAGATCTCCGGTCCTCCTCCCGATCACGATTCACTGGTTACCATAATCCTTAAAAAGAATCCCTCGATGATTTCCGCCGATTTTACCCTTGAGTCACAGAAGACAAACAGGTTATCTACACAATTGCAAAAAGTGCCTGTTCTTAGTGTGGGATTCTCTTACGGGTCCGCGGGTACTGAGCCGGGATGGGGTGCCTGGTCGGATAACGATTTCTGGAATCTGGGGGTGCGGCTTACGTGGAATATTTTTGAGGGGCTTGGATGGTACGGGCGGCTTCGGGAATCAAACGCTCAGGTGCAGACTGCGGAAGCAGAACAGGAGATTACCCGCGGGAATGTGCTTCAGGAGATAAACCAGGCTTATAATGAATATCTCTCTTCACGGGAGGCCCTTTCCACCGCCGAGATTCTTCGTGAGCAGGCACAGGAGCAGTTGAGGGTCACTCAGGAACAGTTTCGTCTGGGGGCCACCTCGGCACTGGAATTGGTCCAGAGCCAGACTGAGTATCAGCAGGCGATTCTGGAATCTATACAGATAATAATCAGTTATCATCTCTCCTATGCCCGGATCAACCGTCTGGCCGGTGAATGGTGAAGAAGAGATACCATGAATATACGTAACAGAAAACTGATCGCAGTACTATCCGCCGTAATGCTCCTGGTGGTTCTGGCGATTGTGCTTATCGCCAGAAGAAACGGCGGGGTAGAGGTGGAAATAACTGAGGTGACCCGCGGAGATATAACATCTGTGGTGTCTGCTCCCGGTGAGGTCCGTCCTTTGACCGAAGTGCAGATATCAACATCCATAGTCGGAAAGATCGATAAGCTCCCTGTCAATGAAGGTGACAGGGTGAAAAAAGGGGCGCTGCTCATTTCTCTTGACCAAACAGAATTCAGGGCGCAGGTGCGCAGGACCCGTGCCAATCTTGATATCACACGGGCATCAATGGCTCAGAGTCGATCGCAGTTTAACCGCGCACAAAAGCTCTTCGATTCGCAGTTGATTTCAGAGCAGGAATATGAGGCTGCACGAACACAGTTTCTCCTGGACCAGGCCCGTGTCAAAGAGGCGCAGGCTGCTTACGCCCAGGCAACAGAGCAGCTTCAGGACACCAGGATCGAAGCTCCAATAGATGGTACTGTGACTCAGTTGAATGTGGAGCTGGGAGAGAATGTTATCCCTGGAACACTGAATAATCCCGGAACGGTTCTTATGGTGATAGCAGATCTTGATAGGATGGAAATCGAATGTGAAGTAGACGAAGCGGATGTGGCAAAGGTAAAAAAAGGGCAGCGGGCGATAATTGACGTTGAGGCAATTTCCGGAAAGCAGTTCAGAGGATCGGTTCTTGAGGTGGGGTATGCCTCTGCAGACGACAGGGCTGAGGAGTTCATTCAGGAAGAGGCGACTGTGAGTTATGCTGTGGATATTATAATAACCGATACTATCTCAGCTTTAAAACCCGGCATGACCGCCAATGTGCAGATAGTAACAGAGGCAAAGGAAAACGTGCTCATGGTCCCCATTCAGGCAGTAGTGATCCGTTCAGAGAATGAGCTCTCTGAGGGGGCGGATGGAAGCGGTGCAAATCCGGGCAATGATGAAGCGCAGGCGGTTTTTGTCTATGACAACGGGGTGGCCCGTCTGATACCTGTAAACACCGGAATCACAGGTGAAGATTATATACAGATAACAGCCGGTCTGGAGGAGGGAATGCAGATCATTTCCGGACCGTTTGAATCGTTGCGGGAGCTTGAGGAGGGCCAGGCTGTGAGGCCGCAGTAAGAGTTCCGGTATTGATAATTTCCCCGCTGCCATATCAATCCTGTTAACTGTAAATAATATTCGTGAAGGTAAAATTTCCCGTCAGGGGGGTTCCGTCAAAAACATGCTGATAGAACTGCACCATGTCTCCAAAGAATACAGTATGGGAAGTGTCAAGGTGAGAGCGCTTGAAGATATGTCTCTTTCCATTGCCAGGGGCGAGTATGTTTCGATTATGGGTCCCTCGGGTTCCGGTAAATCGACGCTGATGAATATTCTGGGCTGTCTTGACACGCCTTCGGGGGGGCGGTATATCCTTGACGGAGAAGATGTTTCAGCGATGGGTGAGGACAGTCTGGCTTCTGTGCGCAACCGCAGTATCGGGTTTGTGTTTCAGACATTCAACCTTCTTGCAGGCGATACGGCTCTTCACAATGTAGAACTCCCGATGCTTTACGCGGGGGTGTCGTTGTCTGAACGCAGGAGCAGGGCACGTGAGGTGCTCAATTCTGTGGGTCTTGAGCACCGTGTAAACCACCGTCCGGCGGAGATGTCGGGCGGGGAGCGCCAGAGGGTGGCGATTGCAAGGGCGCTGGTCAATGATCCGCCGCTGATCCTTGCCGATGAGCCCACGGGAAATCTTGATACGCGCACCGGAAAAGAGATACTGGGTATATTTGAATCTCTTTTTGAACGGGGGAAGACTCTTGTCCTTGTTACACACGATCAGGATGTGGGGTCGTATGCGCAGCGTATAATCAGGGTAAGGGATGGTCTTCTTGAGGGTGATGAGAGGGTAAAGTGATAAACGTAAGGGAGTCATTTCGTCTCTCAATAGGCTCGATAGGGGCTCATAAACTCCGCTCGGTGCTTACCACACTGGGAATAATGATCGGGGTCATGACTGTAATAGGTATGCTGGCTCTTATTGACGGGCTTAACCGGACGGTTTCCAACCAGCTGGCATCAATAGGATCAAACACCCTTTATGTCCAGAAACATTCCTGGGTGTTGAACCGTGATGAGGCTATAAAGGCCAGACGAAGGAGAAATTTGACACTTGAGGATGCTGAAGCCATAAAGATGAGGGTGCAGTCTGCTCAACAGGTGGCATCGATGCTCATGTTTCCGGTAAGTGTCAGGTTTGAGGGGCAGGAGTTGACAGGGGTTCAGCTTGTGGGGACCACCCCGGAGTATCAGTATATAACCGAGTTCAATATTGACGCCGGAAGACAGATGCTGGATACGGATCTCAATCAGAGCAGGCAGACGGCGATGGTAGGAAAAACGGTTGCAGAAAAACTGTTTCCATCGAGGGATGCTCTGGGCAAGTCGATTCTTGTCGGGCGGCACAGATTTGAGGTAACTGCGGTTCTGGAGGAAAAGGGGTCGCTTTTTGGAAACGATCAGGATAATACTATAGTGATACCCATAACCACTTTTATAAAACTTTTTTCCGGACCTATAACGGTTCGCGGAAATGAGTCTGTAACAATTATCGTGAAGCCGCGCAGCCCCGATGAAATTGACAATGTAAGAGGAGAGATAACCCGTATTCTGAGGCAGAGAAGAAATCTGGGGCCAAAAGAAGAGGATGATTTCAATATAAACAGTGCAGAGCAGCTGCTTGAAACCTACCGCGCAATCACATCAGGGGTATTCGGGCTTATGATCGGGGTGACAGCGCTTTCTCTTGTGGTTGGCGGGATAGGGATCATGAATATCATGCTTGTCTCTGTTACGGAGAGGACAAGAGAGATTGGTATCCGCAAAGCGGTAGGTGCCAGGAAAAAGGATATCCTTTCGCAATTTCTTATCGAAGCGGTAACATTATCTCTGGTTGGCGGACTGATCGGAACAGTTCTTGGATTCATTGTAGCGTGGGTTGTCTCCGCAATTATCGATCTGCCCGCAGCGGTTACCTGGTGGTCGGTTGTACTGGGGTTCTTCTTCTCTGCCTGTGTGGGAATTTTCTTCGGCTGGTATCCTGCCCGTCGGGCTGCAACTATGAACCCTATAGAGGCATTGAGGTATGAGTAGAGGTTCAGTGTTCAGAGGGGCGTGTAATTATCATTATTTCATCAATGTTTGTGCGGGCTACAAATATGGAAAATATTATTTACGCCGCGATTTCTTATAGCCTTTGTTAGTGGAAGTACATTTATGTCAATCTCTTATGTTCATTTCCACATTTGGCTCCCACGTTGAGATTGCAACAACTTTTTTGTTGTTATTCCAAGTTTTAAACTCTTCAAAAGTTGTAATTCCCTCGTCAATTACAGCCTGGTAAATATCTATACCGATAAATTTTTCTTTTTGTTTATCTCTTTCCCATTTTATTTTTAAAATGGTTTGTCTTTGCTTTTCGGTCAATACTGATTTGATTTTATCAGTTACACGCTCAATTACACCTGCATAAGCCGATTCGTTTTTTTTGTGTATAATGTCAATTGTCCAGATGCGTTCCTGTGTTTCTTCATACCACAGGTGCCACTCCAAACACATATCTTCTGCGTCTAACAGATTTCTGTATGTAACTTCTTTTATTTTCGGATTTCGGCTGATTTGAGCTATTGCACTGAAACTTTTTTCAATCGAAAAATCATTTGAGTAGGTATGGAAGTCAATGTCTAACTTGTTCATTAAAAGCCCTGTCTTTACAGAGCCAACCAATTGCAAGTTGAGTTAAGACTTTCCCAAATTTTATGAATTTCTAACTCGGCAATAATTTCAAATGCTTTTTCTATATTTCTTTTCGAGATACTTTCTAAGTTTTCCATGTTGTCTTCTTATTTCTGTTTCGGTTCAAAATGTTACCATCCCGCATTACGGCCAACGTGTGCCACTTTGTGACGTTGCCGCATTGGCGACATGACGGCTGCGAGCGAAGCGAAGAAGCCGACGGCGCCATCAAAGCGGCAATTTGCCGAAGGCCAAGGGCGGCTTTGCGCCCGCAGCATCAAAGGGACTGTTGGTGGAATGTTTAGCGCCAACGACATCATTTGCATTATAATTACCGCGCGCTTTCGGCTATTCTGCACGACGCAGAATGGCCGTGTTTTCATTGCAAAATACCCTTTAAGGCATTTAAAAGAATGTCCGATTCACTCTTGGTCAAATATGGCACCTTTATGGTTCTTGCCCAAAAAAAGCTCTTGTTTGTAACTTCAGAAACTTGTCTAAACGACATTACTTTCTTCAAACCTTCTCCGCGTTTTGGTACCGGAGTAAGGAATCGGACATCGCGATACCACTCATCATTTTCATCATCCTGTTTTCTTGCTCCGATAACTTCCGCAGCGGCAATAAGTCCAACCCATTTATGAGAGAAAAAAACAATATCCTTTGGACGCAAATAGTCAATCACATACACTGTTCCCCCGTATGCTGAAACTCTATTCTTTTCCATCATTTCCCAAATTGAGTCTTCATTATAGCTTCGGTTGGTATCGAATAGAACTCCTTTTATTGAAGCCGGATTTTGATGCCGGTCATATGGCAATGCGAAAAATTCAAAGTATAGTTGTTCATTTATACGATAAATCCGATAAGGAAGAAAATCAATGTTTAGGCCTGTGCGCTTCCAGTAATCAACTGCATCAACCAGTTCATCATTGGCAGCATTGCCGACTACAACCAAATGTTGTCGACGATTAAACATTTCAGGGGTAAGCGGTATATCTAGCGAAAATGCTTCTTTATGTGCATCAGCAAGAGAAATTCCTTGGTTTAGATTTCTCCCTTTTGAATATTTAGAATACTTATCTTGTAATTGCTGATAAGACCAAAGACCTGCACTTTGGGAATACCTTAATGCTTGTAACATAGCATCTGTGCCTGCTATCCCACGCTTAAGTTCAAATATTGTTAAATCACCGTTCTTGTTTATAGCATAAATATCTGCTTCTGCTTGTAAAGGACGTTCTTGGAAAATTGGCATCAAAATGGCATCTTCAAATAAAACGTCGAGAAGATGTTCGGCAATTAGAACCTCAAGATCTTTTTCTACTTTGCCTAATTCAGCAAAATCTAAAAAAGAACAAGGTTCAAGATTAGATAGACTCGATGTTGACATATCCAATTTGTATAGCATGATCAAAAACCTCACATATGATAAAAAGATGGGGCGCATTTAGCGCCCCTTTGGTATTATGCTGAACCTTTGTCAAAACCGTTTGAAGCATCGTATCTATGTGCTGTCCCGTTTTTGTAAATAAGAATTATTGTACCACTAGAAATCATACCACCGATAACATCGCTATTTCCAACAGAGTCTTTGTCAAAACCGTTCTCGGCATCATATAGGCGAGCAGTGCCATTTGAATATACGACTACGATATAGTTTCCATCACTCGCTGCAGAGATTAGGCGCTGTTATATATGCAGTAGTATCATTCGTTTTTGGTTTTATCTTCAATATCGTTTTGTTTCTTTTTCCTGCCTTTTACAGAAGGTGCCAGCTTTATTTTTGCAATCTTCTTTGCTTCTATTAAAAAATCTTTTTCGACTTGTGATAGTTGTCCCTTCTGTTGC
>CAYLVN010000154.1:0-344 GCA_964387115.1 uncultured Fibrobacter sp. | reverse complement strand
AATCCATAGTTCAACTTCGTAATTAATTATCCTATTTTTTAGTGTAGAATAAAATTTTTCCATCTCAAAGTTCTGCCAATTCGTGATGGTGCTGTCATCAATATTGACTACTAGGCCTTTCGTAGGCCATCCATAAACGACAGTTCCTCTTGAGTTCATATATTTTAGATATTCCGCTTCAGCCTTCTGCACAGCGACATCGTGACTAATTTTTCCAGCGTGCGTTAATATCTGGCGTTCACTCAATTTAAGGAAGTCATCAAGTTTTGTGATCCAATCACGCATATACATGGGGCGATGGTTAAGCGCCTGTACCTCTGCAAAATCAAGATATGCCGTAACAA
>CAYLVN010000153.1:0-7710 GCA_964387115.1 uncultured Fibrobacter sp. | reverse complement strand
CATCGGTGACTGAACGCCTGAAGTGGCCATGGGAGAGTGGTTCCCGCAGGTATTTTCCTGTTATGGAGTTCTTACTATTGATAATATCTTTAATAGTACCCTGAGCAAGCAGATTTCCTCCGTTTTTGCCGCCTCCCGGCCCAAGATCAATTATGTGTTCGGCTCTCCGTATGGTTTCCTCATCGTGCTCAACCACAAGCACCGTATTACCCTTGTGTCTGAGGTCAAAAAGGGTGTCCAGAAGCATTCTGTTGTCTCTTGCGTGCAGCCCGATAGTAGGCTCATCGAGGATGTAGCAGATACCGCGGAGGTTTGATCCCAGCTGAGCGGCAAGTCTGATTCTCTGTGCTTCCCCGCCGCTGAGGGTGGGAGCTGCTCTGTCAAGGGTTATGTATCCCAGGCCGACCTGTTTTAGAAAGTCAAGTCTCGACAGGAGTTCGGAAATGATACTCCCTGCAATTTCAGTATCTCTTTTTCCAAGACTTATGTTCCTGAACAGTTCCCCTGCATCATCAACGGTAATTGCGGTATAATCACTGATAGATTTACCGTTAAGAAGAACCGAAAGAGCTTCACTGTTGAGTCTCTTTCCGCCGCATCCGCTGCAGACCTTCTCTGATCCCTCAAACCAGTCGTTCCACCATATTTCTTCACCGGTCTGTTCCTGGTCAAACCCGATAAGTTCCATTCCTGTGCCGTAACACTCCGGGCACCAGCCATGCTTTGAATTGAACGAGAAAAGACGCGGATCCAGTTCACTGAAACTTCTTGAGCATCTGGGACAGGACTGCTGAGTGGAGAACAGCCTCTGGTTCTTTCCGGTTCCGGCTATAAGGTTTCCCTTGCCGAATGACAGGGCTTTAGTAATGAGTTCCCGCAGATTCCCTTCATTATCCGCGCTGATCTTCAGTTCTCCGGCTGGAAGTTCGATAGAGTGTTCCTTGTATCTGTCAAGCACTGGCCACTTGTCTACCTGTTTCAGTTCACCATCAACTCTGAGATTGGAGTATCCCTTGCTCTGTGCCCACCTGGCAAGATCGGTATAGATTCCTTTTCTGTTTATGACAAGCGGGGCATAGAAGGCAACTTTACAGCCTGCGAAGTCTCTCTGGATTTCGGCCAGAATTGCATCCGGATGTTTCGGGGCGATAGGAAGGTGGCAGTCGGGACAATAACGTGTTCCGGTTTTGACAAACAGCAATCTTAAGAAATGATAAATCTCAGTTACTGTTGCCACTGTGCTCTTTCGTCCGCCTCTGCTTGTACGCTGTGCGATAGCAACAGTGGGAGGTATTCCCGAGACAGAATCGATATCGGGTCTTGATGCCGGCTGAACAAACTGACGCGCGTAGGCGTTAAGTGACTCAAGGTACCGTCTCTGCCCTTCTGCAAAGAGTATGTCAAAGGCGATTGTACTCTTTCCGCTTCCGCTGACACCGGTAATTACTGTGAGTGTGTCTCGCGGAATCTCAAGATCGATATTGCGCAGGTTGTGTTCACGGGCTTTTTTGATGCTTATGCTGCTGTTTTCAGGTTGTTCCCGGAGTTGTACTTTCCGGCCCTTTTTCAGCCTCTCTTTAGAATATGAGAGATATCCTGAGAGTGCCGCACCGGTGTAGCTTCCTTTGCAATTAATAATCCGGGCGGGTGATCCGGTGAATACTACCTGTCCGCCTCCCTCTCCTCCATCGGGACCCAGGTCTATTATCCAGTCGCAACTTCCTATAACATCGAGATTGTGCTCTATTATGACCACAGAATGCCCTGAATCTACAAGACTTTTGAAAGCTTTCATGAGGACTTCTATGTCTGAGAAGTGAAGTCCTGTTGTAGGCTCATCAAAGAGAAACAGCATCCCTTTTTTACCTGATGAGCTGCTGTCGGCCAGAAATCCGGCGAGCTTCAACCTCTGTGCTTCACCTGCACTGAGAGTTGGAAGCGGTTGACCGAGTTTTATATAGGCCAGGCCAACATCTTCAAGTACCTTCAGTCTGGAGGTAATGGAATGGTAATCTGAAAAATAGTCGCAGGCTTGCTCTGTAGTCATCTCCAGTACATCGGCAATTGACTTCTGAACTCCCTTTATGTCCAGCTTGATTTCAAGAATTTCTGAGCGGTACCTCAACCCGTCACAATCAGGGCACCTGAGGTATACATCGCTGAGAAACTGCATCTCGATATGTTCGAATCCGTTGCCGCCGCATGTCGGACATCTGCCGGCACCTGAATTAAAGCTGAAAGTTCCCGGTGTGTAGCCCCGTTTTTTTGAGAGGGGGTGAGATGCGAAGAGTTTCCTTATCAGATCGAAACATCCGGCATAGGAAACAGGATTGGATCTGGTGGTTTTACCTATTGGAGCCTGGTCAATCATCATTACATCACTTATAAACTCGTGACCGCAGATCGATTCATGACTGCCGGGGTTATCCGCCGCTTTACCTTTGAGTCTCCTCAGCCCGTTATAGAGGACATCCTTTATAAGAGTTGATTTACCCGAACCGCTTACACCTGTAATGCAGACGATTCTGTTCAGGGGTATATCTACATCGATGTTCCGGAGGTTATGCTGAGATGCTTTTTTTACAGATATAAAACTGATGTCTGTAGAGAGATCTCCGGGGCCCTCTTTACAGATCGGTTTTTTTCTGAGATATTCTGCTGTAATGGATTTCCCGGACTGCATCATCTTCTGCATGGAGCCGGAGAAGACAATTTTTCCTCCATGCTCACCCGGTCCTGGCCCCATGTCAATGATGTTATCGGCGGCTCTTATAAGTTCGGGGTCGTGCTCTACAATAAGAAGAGTGTTTCCGGCATCACGGAGCTTGTGAAGGACCTCGATAAGCCTTCCGATATCTCTGGAATGCAGACCTATGCTGGGTTCATCAAGGATAAAGAGAGTGTTGACAAGCGATGTTCCCAGGGCGGTGGTCAGATTTATCCTCTGTACTTCACCTCCGCTGAGGGTTCTTGACTGGCGATCCAGAGTAAGATACCCCAGTCCCACACTGACCAGGTAATCAAGTCTGGTCAGGATTTCATTCAGGACCATCTCCGTTGCCTCATCGCAATGAGATGTAATCTTAAACATTTTGAAGAAGTCAAGAACGTCGCTGATCGGAAGAAGCGCAAGATCATGGATATTGAGGTTCTTTTCTCCAAGTCTCCACAAAAGAGCTTCTGGCTTGAGCCTCGCTCCATCGCAGACCGGGCATATCTGGTAAGCCCGGTACCTTGACAGAAGTACCCTGATGTGCATCTTGTAACTTTTTGATTCGAGCCACTTGAAAAATCTTCTTATCCCGTACCATTTTCCCTCATCCCACTCTCCTTCGCCTTCAATGACCCACTCTTTCTGCAGGTGGCTCAGATCTTTCCACGGGGTTTCAAGAGGAATGCCTCTGCGGCGGGCGAATCTTACCAGTTCTGTCTGACATTCTCTGAAGCTTTCTGTCTGGAATGGTTTGACTGCACCCTTCTGAAGAGACTTGTTTTTGTCCGGTATCACCAGATCGATATCAAAGTCTATTATCCTGCCAAAGCCTCTGCATGTTTCACAGGCTCCGATTGGCGAGTTGAAGGAGAAGAGACCGGGGGTGGGATCCTTGAAGCTGATGTCGCAGTCAGGGCAGTTAAGTCCGCTTGAGAAGTGTTTCTTCTCTCCGGAGCCGGGGTGCACCGATAATTTACCGTTACCATTTTTAAGGGCTGCTTCGAGATCTTCGATCAGGCGGGATCGGTTCGTTTCACAGACATTTATCCGGTCCTGAATTACATCGATACTGGGCCCCTCTTCAGTGAGTATTCTTGTGTACCCCTGGGCCTGAAGAAAGCCTTTTACCTCTTCGGCTTTGAAATTGTGCGGAACGGTTACCCTGAAAGAGATGGTGATATCCTGACCGCCGAAGGCTTTCTCAATCTGTTTCGCAATAGAGATGGGGGAGTCGCGATTTACTTTACTGTCGCATCGGGGGCAGACAAGATGCGCGGCTCTGGCATAGAGGAGCTTCAGATGGTCGTTAAGCTCGGTCATGGTGCCCACCGTTGAGCGTGAAGAGCGCACGGGGTTAGTCTGGTCGATCGCTATGGCTGGAGGGATCCCCTCTATTTTATCGACTTTAGGTTTGTCCATGCGCTGCAGGAACTGGCGGGCGTATGAGGAGAATGTCTCTACATACCTTCTCTGTCCCTCTGCGTAAACGGTATCGAAAGCCAGTGAGGATTTTCCTGAGCCGCTGACCCCTGTGATCACGGTCATTTTGTTCAGGGGCAGTTTGAGGCTGAGGTTCTGGAGATTATTCTGTCTGGCGCCTGAGATGGTGATAAATTGTTCGTTCATAATTTTTGATTAGATAAAATAGGTACTGGGAATTCGGGAAACATTTAGAAATATTGATCTTTTGCTGCAGGGTAGAGTGACACCCAGAGATCAGACATCCTTCTTAAGAGCTTAAGTCTGAGAATTTTTCCTTTCTTTTCTCTCCTTTGTCTTTCCTTTTATTGTCTGTTAAATCATTTACACGCATCAGTTGGATACTTAACCGCTGAAAATGTGCAGGCATGCTTTCTGCACTGCAAGTACTGAAGATTACCGGCTACACCCATATTTCAGGAGACAGAAAAGGATGGCTTTTTACGGAGCGAAAACTGTTTCGCTGTGGGCGGCTTTACTCTCTATCACTTATCCGCTGTGTGCCGGGGAGCCGGTGGAAAAGACCGTTAAAATCGATAGCGAAACTCAACTCTCAAAGCAGCATATAGAGGGGATAGCTTCCCGGATAACCGATGCTCTGGGACAGGCAATTTTAAACGATACATCCCGGGCAAGAAACGATTATCTCTATCAGGTGCTTAAAAAACTGGGTGTGGATCCGGTTCAGAGCGCTGTTTCCTCCATAGAAAAAAATCCCGACTGGAGTGTCGTATGGGATGCCCGGAATGGGACGCCCGTTTCTATAAGCAATAATTCCCGACCTCCGCTCTCTAAAAGAGCCTTGCCATTTTCCGGATTTTCCACTGCGCTTTCTATATTAGATTCGGCTCGGGCTTTTTTCCGCCTTAAAAATCCATCAGAGGAGTTCAGGCTTGCAGAGGAATTTACAGATAATACAGGACAGAGGCATGTCCGGATGGCCCAGTACTACAGGGGAATTCCGCTCTGGAATCAGGAGGTGACTTTTCATTTCGGGAGTGGCGGAAACCTGCTTTCAGTTAACTCCCGATACTCTCCGACTCCTGCAGGCCTTAACACCGAAAGCAAAATCGATTCACTGGCAGCCCAGTCAACTGCAACAGATGATCTTTTCAAAGGAAAAAAAGACTCTCTTAGGCAAGATGAAATCAGCGCCGGCAAATATATCTGGACAGATAATGCCGGTACGGTTCATCTTGTGTGGAATGTGCGGATAAAGAGAGGGCTTTTTGAGCACTGGATCTATTTCATTGATTCTCACGATGGAAAAATTCTGATGAAATACAACTCCAGTGTTACAGGCCAGGCTCA
This sequence comes from uncultured Fibrobacter sp., assembly GCA_964387115.1. Taxonomy (GTDB): domain Bacteria; phylum Fibrobacterota; class Chitinivibrionia; order Chitinivibrionales; family Chitinispirillaceae; genus JAAYIG01. The sequence goes on along the minus strand of CAYLVN010000153.1, from coordinate 2,207 downwards.
CAAAGCCTGGGGAGAGGATCTTACTGGAACCATGCGTCAGATCGATGTCTATTTTCAAGACACCTCCTACTGCCTGATCGATGCCTCGAGGCCGATGTGGATCTCTTCTCAGGATGATATTCTGGGGAACCCGCATGGTGCGGTTTGGACTGTTGATTACCAGCAAACCCCCTATGGAGGAATTTCCTTCAGGAACATCATCTCAATTGACAACAACTGGAACGATCCTGTCGCAATCAGCGCCCACCGTCATGTCGGGATGGGGTTCGAGTATTTTTATAACACTTTTAACAGGCTCTCTCTCGATGGCGCAGGGGGGACAATCAGAGCGATCGTTCATCTTACAGGCAGCAATGGCCTTCCATACGATAACGCAGGATGGAGCAGTTCAGGATTCATGGTGTTCGGGGATGGTTACAGCCATAAACCTTTTGCGGGAGGGCTTGATATTGTTGTTCATGAGATGTCTCACGGGGTGGTCCAGTACACGGTAAATCTGGAGTATGTTTTCCAGGCGGGTGCGCTGAATGAATCTTATGCCGATTTCTTTGCGGCGATGGCAGACAGGGATGACTGGCTTATAGGTGAAGATGTCTCCAGAAGTTCAGCTTTCAGAGATATGCAGAAGCCATCCAATTTCGGGCAGCCGGATCACATGGATGATTACTGCAACTATACACTGGATTACGATAACGGCGGCGTGCACATAAACTCCGGAATTCCAAACAGAGCCGGATACCTGCTCGCTTCATCCATCGGACGGGATAAAACGGAAAAGATCTACTATCGGGTGCTCGAGGCCAGATACCTTAACCGTCAATCGCAGTTTACAGACATGCGCCTGGCTGCGTTAAGGTCGGCAGATGATCTTTTTGGAAGAAATTCTTTCGAATATGCCAGTGTAAAGAAGGCTTTTGATGAAGTGGGAATAATAGATACAAATGATCCTCCGCAGATAAACGGCAGAGAGTACATCGCGGCTGTAAAGTTGAATGATGCAAAAAGAATTTACCTGATAGATCCGAATCCTGAGGGCGTTTCTCCGGCTGCACTCTCCGGTATCTCAGCATACAGCATATCAGGAAAGCCTATCAGTGTTCCCGACAGCAGGCAGCTTCTGTTTGTTGACAACAAGAACTGTATCAGAGGGGTGGATTTCAAAAGCGGCACCGAGAGGGTTATCAGCAATGACGGGGTGTGGTCGTCGATTGCAATGACCTCAGATGGTTCCAGGCTGGCAGCCACCACAAAATGGGCCGATTCCTCTATCTACATATTCGATCTTGTAAATAATTCCAACAGTAAGGTTTATCATCTGTATAATCCACATGCCGGGGCAATCAGGAATTCTGTAATTTATGCCGATGTGCTTGACTGGGAGAAAGGCGGGCGGTTTCTGGCATTTGACTGCAAAAACAAAACAGTCAAAGGTACCGATACTGTACAGTACTGGAGCATACTGTTTCTTGACATAGAAACAGGTGAAATTTTTCCGGTGTTCCCGAAACCTGCGCCGGGTGTTAACTACATGAACCCCTCTTTATCCAGAACAGGGTTAACCATGATGGTTTTTGACTATGCCGACATTGAAAACGGAATCATGGAGATCAGAACATCTGACTACGGAAGAAAAGTGACAGGGAGAATCGAAAGTACCGGCAAAGAGCTGTCATTTCCAAAATTTTCTTCATACGATTCATCGGTACTGTTTACAGCCTGGGTAAACGGGGACAACTCCTTAAGAAAAATCAGGCTCGATTCCGGGAGGCTTAATCCCTCAGGACAATCAATAGAAATTGCCAGAGGTTTTATTCACCCGAACTGGTTTGTGTCTGATAATGTCCAGAGCAGCGGTTCAAGCGTGGTCAGCAGAACCAGGAAAAACGGCATCAGTAGCTTTTCTGTAAGCCGGCTTAAAGATGGTGCCTCGATCGAGTACGGTCTTTCAGGAAAATCACGCGTTGACTTGCATATAATCAGTTTAGATGGCAGGATGGTAGCTTCACTCTACAGCGGATTCAAAGATCAGGGCAGGCACAGCATGGTATGGACCCGCAGAGCCGGAAAAAAAACGATTGCAAACGGATTGTATTATTGCCGTCTTACTGTTAAAGAAGTCAGAAAGAACTATTCTGAAGTACGTCCGGTACTGATACATTGATTTTATCAGACTGAAATTACTGCAGATTTTACAATATTCTAAAGGT
>CAYLVN010000152.1:0-7745 GCA_964387115.1 uncultured Fibrobacter sp. | reverse complement strand
AAATAACTTAGCATAAGATAAAAGCCGAACGTAAGGGAAGCAAGGGATGGATCCATAAACAGGGTCCAATTTCCTCTCTTTTCTATTTATAATTCTTCAGTGCTTCCACCCTTGTTTCTCCATTTGTCCTCCTCACAGGTGTTTTATCCTCAGGTTTCTCTGGCCAAAAGAACTCCATTTTTATAATGGTAGCCATTTTGCAGAGATGTTTCAATTAAAAGACATATCACGATATCCCCTTTAGAGTTATGAACAAAACTTCGCCAAACCGAAAATTGCCGCTTAGATTCTGGATAATAACCATTATTCTTTGTACCCTTATTCTCATCCGCATTATCCTGCCCTTTGCGGTCAAATGGTACATTAACTCCACCCTACAAAAATCTCAAGATTTCACAGGGAAAGTAGACAAGGTAAATATGAATCTCCTCAGAGGCGCTTACTCCATAAGAGGCATCTCCCTGGACATAAAAAGCGCAGATACCGCAATCCCCTTTATTTCAGTGCAAAGCATCGATTTCCTGATAAACTGGGGTTCTCTTTTTAAGGGTGATTTTGTTGCCAGGGGACAAATCAGAGTGCCGGAAATAGATTACACTATCGGGGTCACTAAAGTACCTCAGGACAAGCCGGTTACTCAGATCCTCAGCGAATTATTCCCGTTCAGGATCGATCTTCTTGTACTCAGTGATGGGAAAGTCAGAGTCAGAAATGCCACTACAAATCCTCAATATGAGATAAACATGACCGATATCGATGCCTCCATACTGAATCTTACTAACAGTCTCAGAGTTGCAGAAGATCTGTACGCATCGATGAAACTCAAGGGAAGATTAATGAAAACAGGGAAATTTGAAATCTCCATGATCTTTAATCCTGTTAGTAAGAAGCCGGTTTTCGATTTGAATGCCACTTTGACTGGACTTGACATTACAGAGTTAAATAATGCAGCCCGGGCACATGCCGAGTTGAGCTTTGAAGATGGAACATTTGCAGCCAGAACACAACTTGCCACGAAAAAGGACATCATCTCAGGTTGGATAAAGCCAGTTTTTGTTAACCTGCAGGTCCTCTCCAAGGAAGACAAGAACCTTCTGCAGAAATTCTGGGAAGGGCTTACCGGTGCCGGCTCTGAAGTTCTGGAAGGTACCGATAACCGCCTTACTACCACTATTCCGATAACTATCCCCTTAAAAGCCTCTGATGAAGATTACTTCAGCGTAGTTACCGGTGCCCTGATAACGGCTTTTGGAAGAGCTGTTTTCCCGGATATCTGAATTTTCCTACATATTGCCTGAGAGGAGAGCAGATCTCTCCTCTTTTTCTTGTTTCTATACGCCGGGTTTGCTTCTCAGGCTCTATAGTTTAACCCTGACTACACCCGACCCTATTTCCCTTGTCCCTGTTGACCCTGCTTCTGTTGCTGGCCACCCTGACCCTTATTGGCCGGGCAAGACATCATACCTTTCATTGCCGTAGTATCCACTTTTATGGTTACTTCTTTTTTAAGATTCAGATCTTTGTCATATTTCATCATTTTCGTTCCGGAAATGACAATTATGGATCCATCAGGAGTCAACATTGCCCGGGGCATCATCATCCCCATCCCCATCCCTGACCCCATCATCGTACATTCCATTGTGCCACCATTTGTCTGTCCGCTGTTTTTCTGTGTCGTATCGGCACTTGCTCCACCCTGCTTTTGTGAAGGCTGCTGAGCAAAAACAACTACGGTTGAGAACAGTAAAACAAAGGCAAATTTTGTGATTTTCATAACCTCACCTTTCATTTATGTTGTTTAGGGTTTAAGGTTATGCATGCAAATATTATTCCACAATAGCTCATTGCTGGTTTGCAACTAAACTGTTTTTTCAGATTGTGAGTGATACCTGACCATACCGGTGGAAAATCTGCGATTTGTGAAAGCTTTTATGCTCAAGGAAAATGTGCAATTCGCCCAGATCCGGGTGCATAAGTCAGAGGATATATTGAAAAAATCGATATTACGATTCTGCAGGCATGCTTAAAAAATTACTTCGAATACTCAATCCGTCTCTTGTCTCCGCCTTCATCTTCAAACCGTATCACCCTTGTGTTCTCCGGCAGTACATCAGGAAACATTGTCCCCCACTCGATCAGACATACTCCATCTGAGGCCAGGTACTCATAAAAGCCGATCTCAGAGAGCTCTGATGAATCATTGAGGCGGTAGAAATCGAAATGATAGACAGGGAACTTCGATGTGGAATAAATATTGATGATAGAAAAGCTCGGACTCTTTACCGGTGCATCTGCACCCAGCGCTTCGCTGAATCCCCGCACAAACTCCGTTTTTCCGGTTCCCAGATCACCCTCCAGAGCATAAACATCTCCCGGCTTAACTTCGGATGCAAACCGTGCCCCCAGTTCCCTGGTCTCCTCTACAGAGTGAGTAAAAGTGACCATGAATCCCTACAGTGTTTCAAATGTACCAAGGGGCATAATCATCTCCTGAAGCGATATGCCGCCTTGCTGGAAAGAGTTCTTGTACTGTTTTCCGTAATGCTCAAATTTTTCCGGATGAATGAAGTAGTAGTTTTCCCTGGCTATTATGCACTTGAGATCATCGCTGAACCTGGGAATGCAAAAATGAGTTGGATCATGCAAAAATACTACCGTCCTTTCATCTGAGCTGATCTCCTTGCCGAATTTATAGCGCAGATGTTTCCCCCAGCTTTGTGCCCCGTAAAGCTCTGTCCCCCTGCTGCAGAGAATGCTGCCATGATCAGATGTCAAAAACATCCTGCTATTTCTCTCTGAGAGTTTCTTTAATACCTGAAACATTGCTGAAAGCCGGAACCATGACTCGGTAAGTGTGCGCAACCCGCTCTCATCATTTGTAATCTCCTGAAGTATGCTTGAAGAAGTGCTGTTCTGCAGCAGCACATCAAAAAAATCGATGACAAATACCACCAGGTCCGAAGACTTGCAGGAATCAATCTTATTAAGAAGCTCCACAGCACTGAGTCGGTCAGTCAACCTGGTGAACCATGGTTCTTTTTCATCTATACGGTAACCGGAAGAGATCAATTTTTCTTTTAATAAATTCTGTTCGATCCCATACGCATACATCTCCGGCTCTTCCCCCTCCTGCCAGAGTCCACTGTGGCGGGAAGCAAATTCTATCGGAAGAGCACCGGCAAAAAAGGCGCTGCGCGAAAAAGGGCCCGATGAAGGGAGAATGGAATAGAAATATTGATGTTTTGCATTGAAATATTTCTTCAGGATCTGCTCTATTCCGATATACTGGTCAAGGCGCATTCCGCTGAGCACCATCAAGATGTTCTTCTTCCCGTCACCGATATTTGGAAACACCAATTTGTCAAGCACCTGATGCGACATTAGCGGGGGCTCGCCTTTTCCCTTTACCCATCTGGCATAGTTATCAATAACAAAGTCGGAAAAGGCAGAATTGAAATCGGATTTCTGCCCCGCCTGAGTCTGTCTCAAACCTTCATCTTCAACTTTCTCGAGTTCAAGATCCCAATAGACCTGGTTTTCATACATCCTGACCCAGTCTCCAGCTTTCAGATGCCCGCTCAGAGCGGTTCTGTTCTGTGAGTAGCTGCGAATAAATTTCTGGGCTATCTGCGATGAGATGATCTGTTTAGAGTCAAGCAGTTTTTTACAAACAAGAAGAATCTGGCTGGGATTTACCGGTTTGGTCAGATAGCCGTCGATCTTCTTGCCGAGCGCATCTTCCATGAGCTGTTCTTCTTCGCTCTTTGTAACCATAACCACCGGCAGATCCGGAATAAAATCCTTTATCTCCTCAAGAGTAGTCAGCCCGCCCTTTCCGGGCATCTGTTCATCAAGCAGCACGATGTCGAACTCTTTGGGGTTCTGGTGAATGATCTGTATTGCATCATCACCGCAGAAAACCGGGACTACGCTGTAACCACGTGTTTCCAGAAACATAATGTGCGATCTCAGGTACTCTATCTCGTCATCAACCCATAAAACTTTTTTTCTGCCCCCGGACATCTCTTTAAACTCCTTCCCCGATTCGCTTATTGGCCCCCTGCCAAACCGGAAGGTCAATACAGAATTCAGTTCCCCTGGCCTTTGATGACCAGTACACAAATATTTTACCTTTATGATAATCCTCGACAATCCGTTTTGCAAGTGTCAACCCAAGACCCCATCCCCGTTTTTTGGTAGAATACCCCGGAGTGAAAACCTTCTTATGTGCCTCCCGGGCTATTCCCCTTCCATTGTCCCTTTGATAAATCCTGACCACACCCTCTTTTTCCAGGTACTCAGTCCTGATCTCAACTCTTCCGTCATCACAGTCTATGGCATCAATGGAATTCTTCAGAAGGTTCTCAAATACCCATTCAATAAGATCTCTGTTTGCAGATACAGAAGGAATCTTTCCCAGATCGAACTTGATCTCTATCCGTTTGCGCAAAAGAGGAAGTCTTACCTTGAAATACTCAGCCACGTCCTTTAGATTATCATTTATATCACACGGTGTCAAAGCAGGAATGGAACCAATCTGGCTGAATCGTGATGTGACTTTCCGTAACCTGATCAGGTCATTCTCCATATCTTCACAGATCTTCTGCGATTGCTCCAGAAAAGCCTGCGGCTCAATAGGCGGCTCAACATCCCTTATGGTTCTTATGTACTCAACCCACCCCATCAGAGATGAAATGGGTGTTCCGAGCTGGTGTGCAGTTTCCTTTGCAAGTCCCACCCACAGATTGCTTCGCTCAGTAACCCTGATGTTACGAAGTGAAAAGTAAGCCAGCACAAGCAGCACAACCACCAGTATTGCTTCCATAAACGGCAGAAAAACCAGACAGCTGATCAGCAGGCTGTTACCACAGAGAAGAAATCCCTGTTCATTGTTGCCCCAGCGCATTGGAAGCGGAGGATAAGTATCTTTGAATTGGGCGACTTTTTTTTGAAGAATCTTCTGTTGATGATCGCTGAGATGGCTTCCTGGAATTTGTTTTCGATCAAAGACAGGGCCGTAGTTGACCTTTCCCCACATAAGAGGACGCCATAAAGTGTCTGTGAGTATAATTGGATTTTCAGAACGGTTTATAAGATTACGCAGAATTATCTCTGAATCGTTTCTATCGGTAACCACCGATTGAACCATCTGCGCAAAGTCCCTGGTGATTGCAACAGTGTCTCTCTTTATGCTCTCAAATACTATAAATGTAAAAACAGTATAGGCAACAAGTCCTCCCCCACAGAAAAACAGAAGAACGTTTTTGCTTGTCAATGGTACTTTTGGAATATAGAAATGCATGCCCGGCTTCCCCACACAGCCCTTTAAACTCATCACCGCGGCACGATCTCTTTGATCCCGTGCATATACGGCTGAAGCACCTCTGGAACCCTCACCGTACCCTGAGCGGTCTGGTAAGTCTCAAGAATGGATACCAGAATTCTTGCGGTAGCAAGTCCACTTCCGTTAAGCGTATGCACAAAACGGGGCTTCTCCCCTCCCTGCGGACGAAAACGGATGTTCGCCCGGCGAGCCTGGAAATCTTCAAAATTACTGCACGATGAAACCTCAAGGAACTTCCCTTCACCCGGAGCCCAGGCTTCCAGATCGTAACACTTTGCGGCTGCAAAAGAAAGATCCGCATCACACAAAATAAGCACCCTGTACTTTAAACCAAGCGCCTGCAGAATCCCCTCTGCATCTTTTCTTAATAACTCATGTTCCTCATACGATTTCTCAGGTGTTGTATACTTGACAAGTTCAACTTTATTGAACTGATGTACCCGCAGATAGCCCTTGGTATCCTTACCATAAGATCCAGCTTCTCTCCGGAAACAGGCGCTGTATGCGCAATACTTTACAGGCAATACACTGGAATCAAGGACTTCGTCCCGGTGAAGATTTGTCACAGGAACCTCGGCAGTAGGGATGCAGAACAGTTCATCCTCATTGATATAATACATCTGCTCCTCACTCTTAGGGAGCTGACCGGTTCCGAAATGACTTGCCCTGTTAGCCAGAAAGGGGGGGAAAATTTCAGTATATCCGTTTTTGCGGGTATGGGTGTCCAGAAAAAAGTTGATCAACGCTCTCTCAAGAAGAGCTCCCATGCCTTTAAGTACCGGGAAACCCGCTCCGGCGATCTTAGCGCCTCTGGGAAAATCTATTATATCAAGTGCGGTACCCAGCTCTATATGATCCAGTGGTTCAAAATCAAATACAGGCGTTTCTCCCCATTCGCTGTGGACAACGTTATCCTTTTCACTCTGCCCGTGCGGGACACTGGAATGAGGGACATTGGGAATCCTGATAAGGATTTCATCAATCTGTGCCTTAAAAGTGGCAAGTTCTGTATCCAGAGATTTGATTTTATCCGATACAGATTTCATTTCTGCAATAAGTGCACTCGCATCCTTTTTTTCTTTTTTCAGCGCAGAAATCTCCAGCGAACGGTTGTTTCGCAGATTTTTGAGCCGCTCAACTTCCTGGATAGCATCTCTTCTCCTGCTGTCAAGATCTATCAGCGCGTCGATATCAACCGGACTCTTCTTGTTTGCTACTGCCTGCCTGATCTGGTCGGGATTATCCCGGATTCTCTGAATATCTAGCATCTACATCTACTCCTGAATTAACGGTAAGATTATATAATATATATGATGCTTTCAATTTTATTAACCCCTTGATGCACAGGTTATTTAAGTCTATTTTTATGACCGATATAGAACCCTGGATCGTTCAGTGTTCTCAAATTCTTTACTTCTTACTTCTCAACTTCTTGACTTTTATGCCTGAAAGCAACTGAAAAATGCCTGTATTTCCGGGTCTCTTTGAAAAACTCAGCATTTTGAAAAACGATGAACCTGGTTTTCTGCTCGATTTGGCAGGAACTCAGGGCTTCAGAGCCTTATGTACCGCCCAGAAACTCGGAATATTCGACAGCCTTCATCCAGAGCCACTCACCGCCGATGAAATTGCCTCACGACTGGGCCTCAACTTGCGCGGCACTACCCTTCTGCTTGAAGCTCTGGAGTCTCTTGGCTACCTCGAGCTTAAAGATGAAAAATATAAAAACAGCAAAATCTCAAATAAATGGCTGCTCAAAAGCAGCCCTTCAAGTTTTGCATCAACTTTACAACTCTATTCATCACTGGTTTTCGAGTTTTCCGAACTTCTGGAGTACACTATCAGAGAGGGTAAATCCCACTTCACTCTTCACGAGTGGTTGAGAAGTAATGAAGAAACAGACGGCGATTCACAGGAATTTCTGCTTACTCCGGCTCAGTTTTCCACAAAAGAGATTGCCGATAAAATTGATCTTCCTTCAACGGCAAAGCTCATGCTTGACATAAGTTACAACAGAGGTATTTACAGCCGCGAGCTCTGCAGAAGACACCCGGAACTGCGGTCGGTTGTGCTTGAAAGTCCCTTGTCAAACACTGCAGAAAAGGACTTGACCGATGAATTCAACGGACGGATCAGTATCCACCGGGGAAGTTTTATCAATTCACTTCCAGAAGAGTCCTTTGATGCAGTTCTGCTCTTTAACCTGCTGCACAGAAATGACACCGCGACAAACGAATCCCTTTTAAGCAACATAGAAAAGATACTCAACCCTGGCGCAAAACTGATCATCATCGAGGGCCGGCCGGGAAGGTGCGCGGCGGCACGCTTAAAGACGTCGACGATCGGGGCCTCGCGCTCCTCGCTCAGGGAGGAGGAGAGGGCGCAGGAGAAGATAAGCTCG
>CAYLVN010000151.1:0-7752 GCA_964387115.1 uncultured Fibrobacter sp. | reverse complement strand
TTCGCGCCTCTATGACCGCCTGTATTGCCAGATGAACACCCTTATGCGGTGAGATTGAACCGGCAAACAGGGCCGTAGGCTTCCGTACACCATTCAGGTCAACATTCAAAAAAGCTTCTTTCAGAATTCCATTATACACCACATGCACGCGAGCGGGGTCCAAACCCGGCTTTTTTAGTATCTCCTCACCGATATCCTTTGAAACCGCTATTACCTCTGCAGTACCAAGCGCCATGTCTGCATAGTGGTGGTTATGCGCATGAACAACAACCCGCCTGCCAGACGCTTTCGCCGCCTTGAGTGGCGCACTGGTAAGCCATTCGAGATTGTGCAGGTATATAACATCAGGTTTTTGTCCCGCAATGATCCTGCGGGTAATCCGGTAATTAAGAGATTCCGCAAGCTTCCACCTGATTTTATACACCAGTGTCTCCATTGCCTGACTATTACGAACAACCGGCAATGCATGCAAGCGTCCGATAATGTTTACACCCTGCAGCGTAGCATCGCTCTTCGTTGTTAGCAGCGTAACCGCGTGTCCCTGAGCCCGAAAAAAAGCCATAAGATCGCCGCAGAGCAGCTCCGCGCCGCCGGCATTATGGGAGGAGAAGAAATTCTGGATAAAGAGGATTTTCATGAAAACGGAAACGCTCAGGCAATATTCTTTTTTTGGATAGTATTATCAATAGCCAAGCTGTATTCCTCTGTTTTTGCTTGCCAGCCCCAATTGTAGACGAGCGAACTGATTTTTTCAGCAATTGATTTGACGCTACTCTTTTCAATAGCCTGATCAATACAATCCACAAATTCATTGTAGTTTTTTGCAAACAATACACCAGGTGCAATATTTTGGTCCAAAGCGATTTTTGTTGCAACTGTCATTTTCCCGGATGCAAGATATTCTATAAGCTTTAAAGGACTGCCACTCAAAACGAATTCGTCAGTTATCCATGGTATTATACAAACGTCAAAATTCTGAACATAATCAGGCAATTGCTGCCATGGCTTTTTGCCCAAATAAAAACAATTTTCATTTAAAAGGATATCATTAAATTGCAACCGGCAATTATCATCAATAGTGCCAATAAAAACATAATTATATTTTTTTTGAGTACTCACGATGTGCTTTAACAAATTATAATCAATTAACTTATCTATGCTGCCAATATAGCCAATTCGAGGTTTTTTAATATGATTCATATCGTCAGGGCAAGCTTTTAAATTAGCTTTCAAAAAAAACCTCTCATCAACGCCATGTTTGATAAATACCGTATTTTCATTCAAAGCCTTGCACTTTTCATAAAGGATCTCAGATGTTGCCACAACCAGATCAACATTTTTAATCACGTATTTTTCTTTTTCCTCCACACGCTTGGCAAAACCTCCGGAAAAAAAGGCAGGAAAATTATCTGAACAGTGGTAAACTGTACAGGCACAACCCTTAAATTCTTCCAGTAATGCTGTGTTCCAGGGGTTACCCATAAACAAAACTAAACGCTTCCGGTTCTTTTTAAATACAAGCCGTTTAATCTGCCAGGTAATAAAACCCGGGTCTTTATTAACAGCAAATTCAAAACGATCCCTGAAAGGAAGAGATAGCGGCGTAAAAACCGTCAATTGCTCGTTCTCGGGCTTTTCCTTTTTCTTCAATAACTTGAGCAAATTGATAGGCTTTTTTTTAATAAAACCATCTATTGCTACCGAAGGATTTATAAAATAAACTTCATTATGTCGCGCAAAGCGTGACATAAGGTGATGCTTGCTATACCGGTTATGATGCCAGGGGATGTTTGAGTCGCAAAGAATGGTGTAGTTGTTAAGCATTTTTTTTTACGTATTTTGTACTATCTATTTTTAAGCGACAAGAAAATAACCTATAAGGTATTGTTTATTTGTTATCATATTAAATCTGTTATAAGCTTTTATTTTTAGGGTTAAGCCACTCTCATACAATTTAAACATTAATAAATCATCCGGGACTTCTTTTTAAAAAATTAAGCCACAATCATTACATTCACATAGGATGTATGAAGCACCTTTCAAACAATCTGTATCGATGGCCCCATGCGGTACATAATTGCTTCTATGAAACCGACGAGTGGTGCCTCCAGATATCCAGACTAATAAATTGTCTTAATGCTTTTATGACCACACCCCGGGCAAGCATTATAAAGCATGATGTGTTTATTTACTATTTCAGCTCTTCCTTCTAAGTATTGTGGTACCTTTTTCAGTGTCAACAATTTTTACTTCAAAGTTCGGATATTCTTTCAACCAAGTTTCAACAATGTTTTTTTCATCTTTCCTTATGGTATCATCAAGAATAATTGCAGCCTTTCTACTCAGTTTTTCGTACAGAAGCGGAAGCGCAGGGTAACGCGCCATTTCCTGTATTGTACTTGGTGGTCCATCTATTATTAGCAGATCAATGCTCTCTATTTCTTTTAACACTTTATTTTCATACCATAGCCATTTCTTCTCTTTTATGGTGACTTCCTTTAAAGGGGCGTGAATAACATTTGCAATACCAGTTAAACCATGTTGAGCGACATGGCATTTTGTTTTTGCAGCATAAAATTCATCATGGTCGAGGGAATATAATTTGCCAACCCCGAGTTCTTTTAAACAGTATGATGAAATCAGGGTCGAAACGCCGCTGCTTGCTTCAAGAATAATCCCTGGTTTTAAATCGAATATGAGTGAGATTAAAATCGAGGCAAAATCCGGGGAAATCGCCCAATCTCGCATCGGAGGTAATGGACTGTTTATTTTTATTATAGAATGAATAGAGAACAGCGATTCTATTTGTTTATAATCTTCAGACAACCGTTTTTGCACTAAAACGTTAGTGTTGATTATTTGATTTTGCAACCTTCTGTAAACTATTATACAGATCGTGCTTATAATAACCAGCAAATATAACACTAAACCAATTATTTCGGAATAACGATCACCAAATATTAACTTTGGAACTACTACGACCAACATCGCCGCTATCAATACACCTAAAACGAATATACTATCAATTTTTTTCATAACGGAACTGTTAGCTCACTTTTTCGAGTTAATAATGTCAAATTGGGTAGGCAAATAAAACAAAGGCTTATAAATGCTTTGCTTTTCGTATTTAGCCCTGGAAATTGGTATTATTTCTATACTTTTCCAAACGCCTATTAGCTTCATATCTTTGTTTGCAGCAATACCAATATCAACACTGATAGTATCACACATCAAACCAGTGTTTTGTATTTCAAATTCAAATGCGCACTCTTTTATATCGCATTCTTTCTGTGTGTTTGTTTTATTCTCAGTATGTTCTGTTTGATATGAATAAACAAGCGCACCATCTTCAGAATAAAAAGCAATATGAACTGCAGGATGCTTTACAGTCACTTTAAATTGTATTCCTATATGGATTTTCAAAATTTCATTATAGTTCCAGGACGAAAGAGGCTCGCAGTTTTTATCTGTAAATGACACATCAACCTTAACATTGTTGTTTGATAATGCCGCGGGTCTTTTTAGTAGCCTTAAATATCTGCTGATAGCGTTTTCTACCATACCATTATATTCGATCTGACCACTGCCTAAACATATACCACTTTGACATAATCTGCTTATAGCACTCATATTGTGACTTACAAAAAGGACCGTCCTACCCTCATTCTTGCTTATGGATCCCATTTTACCAAGGCATTTATTCTGAAATTGTATATCCCCCACTGCCAGCACCTCATCAACCACCAGGATTTCCGGGTCAAGGTGCGCTGCCACGGCAAATGCGAGCCGAACATACATACCGCTGGAGTAGCGCTTGACAGGTGTATCTATGAATTTTTCTACTTCGGCAAAGGCCACGATTTCGTCGAACTTCTTTCTTATCTCCGCCTTTCTCATACCGAGTATGGCGCCGTTGAGGAAGATATTTTCGCGGCCCGTGAGTTCGGGGTGGAACCCTGTACCTACTTCAAGGAGCGAACCGATGCGGCCTTTGATTTTGATGCTCCCTTTGGTTGGCGCGGTGACACGGGAAAGGACCTTGAGCAGGGTTGACTTGCCTGCGCCATTGCTGCCGATGATCCCGAGGACCTCGCCCTGTTTAACCTCAAGGTTGATGTCATTTAATGCCCAGAATCTGTCTGCATTGGCATCTGCGCCTTTCGGGTCCGGTACTGGCACCTGGTTTAAACTGGAAATTCGGGTATTCGGATCCTCTCTGCCCCGAATCTTCGCCCACCAGGACTGTACGTCTTGGAACAGGTACTGGTGGGAAACAACACCGTACCGGTACTGCTTCCAGAGGTTTTCGATTTTTATGACGGTTTCGGACATATAATTTTGAAATCAAGGTTTAGGTTAGAAGGTTTGTTACCGGTGTTAAATTTTTCCATGTAAAAACATGTAACTTCACATTCTTCACACCGTATCCATAAATGTTTTTTCCACCCGGGAGAACAGCACTACGCCTATACCGAGCACGCCGAGCGTGACTGCCCAGCTCAGGCCGATGCTGAGCGGGTTTATTGTGCCCTCACCCAGAAACGAAAACCGGAACAGCTCGACCACAGAGGTCATCGGGTTGCAGTACATGAGCAGACGGTATTTTTCCGGCACCTGTGAGAGCGGGTAGACAATAGGCGTAGCGTACATCCAGAGCTGCACGCCGAACGACACGAGAAAGGTGAGGTCACGGTACTTGGTGGTAAGCGACGAAATGAGCACCCCAAACCCCAGCCCCATAAGCGCCATCTGGAACAGGAGCAGCGGCAGGGCGAATATCCAGGCATTGGGCGCAAGTGGCGCGCCCCTGGCCAGAAAATAACCATAAAAAACGAGAAAAAACAGGAACTGGATGGCGAACATGATAAACCGGCTGATAACGGTTGACAGCGGCATCACGAGCCGGGGAAAGTAGACTTTGCCGAAGATCGCGGCATTGGTTACAAAGGTAGTGGAGGTGGCGTTAAAGCAGTTGGAAAAGTAGCCCCAGACCACGGTGCCTGCCATGTAAAACAAAAACGGCGGCACGTTGTCGGTGGAAATGTGGGCGACGTTGGAGAAGATGATGGTGAAGATGATGGTTGAAAAGAGCGGCTGGAGCAAAAACCAGAGCGGCCCTAAAATCGTCTGCTTGTACTGTGCCACAAAGTCGCGGTGCACGAACATCATGACCAGGTCGCGGTAGCGCCAGAGTTCCGAAAGGTCAATGTCAAAGATGCCGGTTTTGGGCTTTATAACTGTTGTCCAGGGGGTCATAACAAATTCCGTGAAAAGAATTTGAGAGTTGTTTTTACAGTTTCTTTTTTGTCACAGCTTCGATGATGAATACCCTCCCGGAAGAGAGGTCTATACATTAACATCAGAATGATCTGTCCTTTGCAAAAGTCCCGCTATCGATCCCAGGCCATATGAGAAATGAAGTGTTGCAAAAATTACAGGAAGCAAGGCAGCGGCGCGTTTTTTCAGCCTGTAATTTCCGGTAACACCATTTTTTATGGTAATATTGATCTGACTAATGTCCCGAAGCGAAATCATGCTGAATATCAAGGCAATGAAAATATATGCCGTGCCTCCAATTCCGGCTGTAATGACAGATGCGTAAAATGCCGGAGAATTGTTGATGAGAAGGGCCGTAATTCCCCATAGTATTACGCCTATGCAGAGGGCCGTAGCAGGCAGCGGGACAAGATGGCGGAGTCTTACTGCGCCGGCATTAACCCGGAGCGTCTGCATGATACCCTTTCCGTCAAGCCAGCGCTGTTGCCAGAGCGAGTATATCGTCGGTCTGCAAAAGTAATATACCTTGATGGCGGATGAAAGATATATCCGGTAACCTGCTTTACGGATCCGGTAGTTCAGCTCGATATCCTCTGAGCGTTGCAACTTGTCATTCAGTAACCCGGTTTTTTCAAATACTTCCTTTTTAAAACATCCAGGCCACACTGTCTCGACAAACCCTTGCGCGCCGATGCTCCTGAACAAGGCGCCACCCAGGCCAAATGGTGAATGGTGTGCAAGCGCTATGGCATGGCTGACAAGCGTTTGCAGTGAAGGCAGGGCAAACGCATGACCGCCCACATTTGCGGCACCGGTTTCCTTCATGACCCTGAGGCATGCACAGATATAGTCCTGTCCGTAAATTGCATGTGCATCCATACGCATGATGATGTCGGCACTGGCATGTCTGATTCCGATATTGACGGCGCTTGTTACAATTTTTGCGGGATTATCAATAATGCGAAGATCCGGGTGCTCTCTTTGAATTTTAGTGATGATTTCGCGTGTCCCGTCATCAGACATTCCATCTATAACCAGAATTTCGCAATTACGGATCTCCTGCTGCTGATAAATCGATTCTATGCATTGGCGGATATGCGCTTGTTCATTTCGAACAGGAAGTATGATGCTGACGATTGGTTTATCCATTTTTCTTAACAATGGCCTGTTGAATTATTTCGGAGATCTCCTCAACTTTACCGTCCCAGCCTTCGTTTTCCACCCGTCTGCTCAGGGTTACCTTGTCTTTAAAGCGCTCTTCTTTTTGTATCTCCTCGAACGCTGTGATGAGTTCGTCTGCTGTACTGGCGAATTTTACCACATCGGCGTAGGGCTTTACTTCAGGCAGCAGAGCGGAGATAACCGGTACGCCGGCGGCTAGGTATTCCCGAAGCTTGAGCGGGTTGACGCATATTGTAAGATCGTTGATCTTCATGGGAATGAGAGCTGCATCGAAAGCGGCGCAATAAGAGGGCAATTCCTCATATTTTTTTTGCCCGAGGAGGTGAATGTTGGGAATTTTCTGAAGAAAGCCGATATCACCGGCTTCAACCGCAACCCGCCCTATAAGGACAAAAGACCATTGTAAACGTTTTTTTGCCGCTTCGGCAATCATGGGAAGATCTATCCAGGTATTGAGCTCACCATAAAATCCTAATACAGGGTGAGCGATATCTTTTATATCGAAGGGGAACCTGTCTGCCGGTATGTCAAGTGCTGAAGCAAAGTGAGCGTGGTTTACTCCATGGTTTACTACGTTGACAGGTTTACCGCTACGCTGTTTTTTGCGGGCGAGCTCTTTCGCTGATGCGATGATACAGTCACACCTGTCAATGAGTTCGTTTTCTGCCTTTTCAATAGTTTCTGAAGGGTAACCATCAAATTTTGTGAAATCATCGGTTATGTAATAGAGTGAAAGTTTTTCACGGAACAATCCAAGAAGGTTTCCCGTATTTGGCAAAAAAGACCAGATTATGCAATCGGTCATCTTGAATTTATGTGTATAGTAAAAAAGCTGAATCCACAGCAGAAGCTGGTTGAACGGTTTGAAAAACGAAACACCGTGAAAAGGTATGGCTACAGGAGAGATAACAAAGAGATTTTTGTTGATTTGTTGAGCACCGCGAAAGAAACTTTTAAGCTTTGCCAGCACACGTGAAGCATCCTTGACTGATACTGTAGGCGTGCGTAACCCGATCGAATTGATCCAGAGAATGCGATTGCTTTGGGAAAGCCGGCTGATGATGTGATGTTTGGAGAGCGGGTCCTGGCACCAGTCACTTGAAAAGCAGATGATATTTTGCCCTGTGATCACTATGTCAAGCTCCTTACTACCCGTGCCGGGTTTCCCGCGGCAATACACATAGGAGGAATTTCACCCGATACCACAGCATTTGCTCCGATAATCGATCCACGGCCAATTTTAGAACCTTTGAGAATTGTTGCATTGGCTCCGATCCAGACACCGTCTTCTAT
>CAYLVN010000150.1:2594-7773 GCA_964387115.1 uncultured Fibrobacter sp. | reverse complement strand
CTCTCAACCCTTTCTTTATCACCAACCGGTAATGTGAAAACGAATTCGGTCCACTCCCCTTCTTTGGATTCCACCCTTATTGTGCCGCCATGTGCGTTCACAATATGTCGGGTGATAAACAAACCCAGGCCGGTTCCTTTTACCTGCCGGCCAAGAGGACGGTCCTCAATTCTGGTAAATTTCTCAAATATCATCTCCCGGTATTCAGGTGGTATCCCCTGACCGGTATTTCGGATACTGAACTCTATCAATTTTTCCTGATTTACTGCTTTCAATGTGATAACGCCATTATCATCGCCATATTTGATAGCATTTCCTATCAGGTTTTCAAATATCTCAGTAGCAAGGTTTCGATCAGCCAGACAACACAGATTTTTCCTGATCTCATTTATTACCACTATTTGACGCTCCTTCAGCGCAGCGTCAAAGGTCTCCAGAAGTGGAGCTACAATATCCTGATTTACATCAACCACCGATGATCGCGGTTTCAATTCCTCGTTTTCAACCCTGGAGAGGTTTAGATATAAACGAACCATTTCCGTGATACGACGTGTATTGATGTCAATATTTTTTACTGCCGAAAGCTGTTTCTCATTCATCTCTCCCAGGCGCTGTTGTCCAAGAAGATATGAATAATTCAAGATGCTGCCTAATGGAGTTTTAAGTTCATGGGATATGAAACCCAGTGTGTCCATATAGCTCTTGTTTTTGCTCTTTAGTTCTTCATTCCCGGCAGAAAGTCTGGCTTCTCTTTCAGTAAGCTCTTCAGTCATGGCATTGAAGGCATCAATAAGTGTGCGAGTTTCACCCGATAGATTTTCAGAGACTACTTTTCCGGAGTATTGCCCGTTGCGCACCCTGTTGATGGCCTCTGTCAGTGTGTAAAGCGGACTGCCGATGTGCGAAGAAAGAAAACCAGCCAGAAAAAAACACACTATAACTCCGGCAATAGAAAGCCCGCCGTAGAGGAATACAATATTCCACAGATCTGCAGGGTTTTTGGATATCTGTGGGCGTACGATCTGAACACATATCAGCGCTCCACCCACTCCAAAGAGTAGAATCAAGAGCCCGAAGTATTTAAAGATTTGCGTACGCAGCATGGCTTAATCTCCCGCTGTTCCTTATACTTCAACCTGTTTCAAATTGCAGAGTTCTGTATTTATTTCACTGGTCCAGAACTGTCCCGGCTCAGTCTCGGAAGTAGCCAGAATCAAGATCAGTTTTTCCAATTCAAGAGCCAGATTGATGTGGTTTTCACGGCAATGCGAAGGAAGACGCAGCCTGGTCGGAGCAAAATTTAAAAACCCTCTTACTCCTGCCAAAATCATCAAATCGGCTACTTTCTGAGCCGCATCCGCCGGAACCGTCAGCACCCCTAAGGTAATCTTGTTTCGACTTATAAATGATGTCAGATTTTCAATGTGAAAAACAGGGATTCTCTCATTATTTCCGACCTTCTTTGAATCACTGTCAAATGCTGCAACAATATGAATATTTTCCTCTTCGAAACCGCCGTAGTTGCACAGAGCTTTTCCTAGTTTACCCGCCCCGACAACAACAGCCATTGTCGCTTCTCCCCCGCGGTGCAGAATTTTGTGAATTTCTGCAAGAAGAGGCTCAATCTGATAACCACCTCTTTTGTTTCCAACCGTTGTCAAACAGGAGAAATCTTTACGTACAAGCGATGAAGAGACACCCAGAGAATCGGCAAGATTTGAAGAATAGACGCGCGTAAACCCCATCATGCGCATTTTTTTCAGGACACACTTGTACTCCAGCAGCCGGGTTGTAATTGTCTCCTGACCCATCCATTCTCCTGTTTGAAAAAATAGTGAGTATTGTTACAAATATAACATATTCAGGGTTGTCTGTCCAGCCTTTTTGTGATTTTTTTCACAATACCAGTTTAACCCACTATCTATAGCACGTTATTCATTATTGCGCTTTATTTCTTCTTATATCAATGTATTACAGATATATCACAGTTTCGTTTCAAAGGTTTCAAAATTTTACGTAATAGTAACCATTTGATCTGAATCTGACTGTACCTTCAAGGGAAGTCATGGTCAGAACGGAACCAACCATCAAAATGACACTCAATGTTTCATTGTGAGGATGTCCGTACTGGTTTTCAAGAGCACAGGAGATTACTGAAATATCAGCATTGACATACCCCGAAAAAACCGGACTCGCCGAAGAGGAACTGCCATGATGCGGGATAATCTGTATGTCCGATTTCAGCAATGATCCAAATGAGGAGGCAATTTTACTCTGGGCCACTGAATCAATATCTGATGTAATTATTACCTGAGTGTTTCCGTGCTGGACAAGAAAAGCCAGGCTGAACCTGTTTACGAATTGATCCTCAAGGGGGATTTCGCAACTGATATTTTCCGGAGGCCAGATACAGGTCACCTTTACATTATCAAGGCCGCCCAACGTATCGCCACTGCATATGGTTCTGATCTTTATTTCTTCAGCATCTCCCCGATACAAAGATTTGATATAAGAGGTATCCTCATATTTACTGGTGACAAGCTGTCCGGACCAGTTTATTTCTGAATCAAGCCTTATCAGTCCGCCACTATGATCAAGGTCTCTATGCGAGATCACAACACTCCCCACATCTGGTTTCCCGGATTTAGTATATGATTTCCGGAACTCTTCATATCCGTCTGAAGGACCAAGATCAAATACAATTGCCTCTGATCCTGAAATTCCTATTTGAGATAGACCCTGCCCTACATCCACGATTAAAAATTCAAACAGCTTTTCATCATCCTTTAATGGATTGATGCAGGATACAAAAAGCAGAGCTATGATTATAGCGATTTTAAAAGAGAAACCAGACTTTTGCTTCAACATTGATTTGCTCCTCAGGTGTTGCAGACCAATTGTTTTTCTCAAGTAATATTTCTGCGCAGGTACGATCATATAAAGTAAGCACCTGTTTTATTCCAAATAAAGATTTGACCTTTTCGCCGGGTTGTTTTTTTATTGAGATTGTCGGAGTCAGGGAGATCCTGGGGAATATATCGAAGAGTAAAGAACCACGACAAGAATATATCGGATTATTATTCACCAGCGTGAACCGCAGTACAGTTTCAGGCTCAATTTTTCCTTTCAGCATAGCATTTCCCTCTACTATGCAGATCTGACTCTGCTCCTCAATTTCTTCTATCCGGCTGCAGCTCAGCCCAAAGTTTATTCTTTCTGAACGGCCGGTTAAAGCGAGCGAACCTTTCAGTTTACCTGGCTTATTTTCCTTGAAAAGTCCCTCTATCTGAGTTGAAACTGTAAACATTTCCGACAATCTCCGCTGGAGATGCAAATTAGTCAATAGTGAGTTTCCGGACAGCTCCGTAACTGTTTCTTTGGAGATTTTTTTCATATAGAAGCTTCTGGGGGCCAGAAGCCCGGATGGAAGGAAAACCGATAGAAACTCGATATTTCCATTATCAGTTCTTTCATTTGCCTGTAAAATAAAGGGTAAGAACCGGGGCCTTTCAGGATCAATTCCAGTCAGTAGGTCAAGCGCCAGATTCTTGTGTTTTAAAGTTATTGCAGTGTGCAGGTAATTGTATGGTTTACTATTCTCAGGCAACAACAGATTAGTGCTCCCAAGGCGATATTTGATTTTTCCTGTCTGGAACTCGGCACCGGCACCAAAAATTGTCTCCAACAGGCTCTTGTGGTAAAAAAAATTGGCAGATGATTTTAATCTCCTGCTTTTTACTGTTACTTCAGTTCCATTCCAGGATGAATAATCACCATAAAGCCAGTTTTCAGAAACACTTCTTGAAATTGAATCGCAGAATGGGAAATACCCTGAAAAGAGTCCACGATCACTTGATGCAGTAAAATTACCAGCTTGCAGATTAAGCCAGTGAACAGGTGAAAAGGTTACTGTTCTCCTGCCCCATCTGGCTATTTTATCCGTGAAATTTACCCTCCCATGGAATTTAAACATTTCGTCCGGTTCTATAGCCAGCTGAGCACTGGAAACTTTAAATTGACCATGGTAAAAGAAGCCCGCCCTGCCGCCGGATTTGGTTTTTGCCGGTGTGTAGAAACAGAAGATCGGCTTGAAGGGACTCAGAAATGGATAATGAGAGAAAAGCTTCTCGATTTGTATCTGATCCCATGGCTCATATAATGAAAGTTCTTCAGCTGTAACAGGAATATTTCCATAAAGTTCAGGGAAAATCTCCGCAAGAATCGATAATTCTCCATGAGGAACACTCAGCGGCTGAATATAGTATTGTTTGAGGTTCTCCCAGGTCAGCGAGTCAAGTGAGCCTTCCTTCAGCATTCGCTCGGCATCTGATTCATCCACGGGAATTTTTTGTAAACCATCAGTACTGCCGCAAATTGCAAATCCCAGAAGAAATACCTGAAAGGACCTGAAACAGGGTGCTTTGAGCAGCAGGTATTTAATAATTCTGGTATGAAAAGATTTATGCTTCATTGTATTTTACACAGTATGAGTTACAGAATTGAGATAAACCGGTTCCCTTGTACAGGCAAAATCCTGATTTGTCTGTTGTTTGTATTGTGTACACAAACATTTTCAGGTACTCTTGCATTAATTCCCGAAAAAAACGGACGTTTTGGAGTCTCCAGTTTCCCTTTCCAGCACTACATCCATGTTGGAACTCAGGATGGGAAAACATATACCAGAGGAAATTTCGGACTTGAGTTCCCGCTGTTATCCTATGCACAAAGCGCCGCTCAGCTTTACACATTGGAACTTGCCGCCTCTACTCATCTGGTCATGATACCTAAAAACCTGAAATTTTCAGTAGATAATTTTTACGCTACACTGGCAATTTTCTTTACAGGAAAAGCAGGTAAACTGTTGAAATGGAGACTGTACCCGGTTTACCATCTATCAGCTCACCTTGCTGACGGGTACTCAGGAGATATTATTCACGACAGCGTCCATGCTGTATCAAGCGAAATGATCAAGGCTGAAGCAGTACTGGTACCGGTAAACGGCATAGAACTGTCAGCTGCATACGGCTGGTACTATCATACAGTTTACCAGAAACATCTGACAGACAGAATTGATGCCGGACTTTACTGCTGCTACCCCCTCAAATCATGGATCAAACCATTTTTTTATGCAGGCAACGAGTTGATTAACAACAGAGAATGGAAATATGGATTTGAGCTG
>CAYLVN010000150.1:0-2584 GCA_964387115.1 uncultured Fibrobacter sp. | reverse complement strand
GCAAAAATTCTTCCAGAAGTGCCGGCCTGGCGCTGAGATATTTTAACAGACCTGATCCGGGATACTTTTTTGAAACCTATGAGAAAGGCTTCGGCATAGACTTCTTCTTTGTCCCCTGATCCTCAGACAATTTCTGCCTGAAAGAATCATAACTGCAGGACAATGACACCCACCATCGATGCTGTGGGTTCTTCAGGTACTCTCCTAAGTCGCTCCCGATAAATTCAAACCGTATTCCTCCATCGGCAGATACAAGAGAATTGCTGAAAGATTTGGATATTTCAAGAATATAATATGGGCTGGATACACCATACAGAGGATTCCCAAGAGCTGTTTTGAACTGTTCCCCTTTAAACCAGTTAAGGCTCATATCTACAATGCGGGAACTAACAGCGGCTCCGCCGGTAATCCCATAACCGTTTTTAAAACCGGAGTCCAAAGAACGGTCACGATCAGCAGAAACAGCGACCTGTGCCATCCCCTTTATACCGCTGATAATTTTTGTAAAAGGGAAATTCAATTCAAGACCGGCTGTACCCGCAATATTTTCGCGTACAGGATCTCCTTCGGGAGCATAAAGCTGACCACCATGGTGATCTGCTATAAAACTCAGGCGTACAGAATAAACCCCATAGGTTATAGAGGAATAGTTGCCCAAAGCAAAATGCTCCCGTTGTGAAGGAGTGTTCAATGCATACCAGTGTACCCAGGTTCTTTGAGATAATAATCGGTTGTGCCAGGAGAGTTCAAGGCCTTCAAAGAAACCAGGATTCCAGCGGTAATCTGACTTGAACAAAATATCAGTAAACTCTTTATTATCAGGGGTTTGCAACTCGCCGAGCGTAAAAGAAAACTCATCTGAAAAAAAGGCAGCACCTATAAGAGCCCTATACGATGAAAGAAACCGGCTGTCACCAGCATTTCGCTTCCCAAAAAATCCTGCGGAAAAACGGAAACGTTGTTCGGGTCTGTAAACGACACGAGCCCTCAGGCTGGCACCCAGAAACGTTTCTCCTGTGCGTAGAGAGTTGTCATATTCGATGTTTTCTACAAAAGAGAGAACTTCCCCGGAAATACCCAGTACAGAACTGCTGCTTTCACTATCTGCATATGATTGTGACCCGATAAACAGAATAATCAGCAACATCACTTTGAAAGCAGATACGAAAGTTTTTTTTGAAACACTTAAATTCAGAGGACGGTTGAAATAATTATATTTCAGGAGAGTTCTATAGTATTCAGCAGTATTCACCTGGGGCCCGCCTTAAAATTTCAGTGATGCCGGATATAGAATGAAAAGATACAAATTGGAGAGCACCATTGTGAGATTTCTCTCTGTTTTCACAATGATTGTTCTTTTTTACAGCAGAATTCTCATTGCCTCAGATCAGGACTCAAGTTCCGGTTTTGCGCTTGTTCTCAGTGGCGGTGGAGCAAGGGGTCTGGCTCAGATCGGTGTTCTGCAGGCACTGCATGATGCCGGAATAAAGCCCGGTATTGTTGTTGGAACCAGCGTTGGAGCAATTGTGGGTGCTCTGTACTGCTCAGGAATAAGCCCGGACAGCCTTCAATCTCTTGCCTTAAGCATACACTGGGATGAGCTTTTCAGTAACACGGCTAACCGGAAGAAAAGATTTGTAAGTCAGAAAACAGAACCCGACAATTATTTGATGGAACTGCGTTTCGATTATAATTTCAAGCCGATTTTACCAAGCGCAATCTCTTATGGCCAGACATTCTTTGATTTGCTCGCTCCCAAGCTGGCTTCAGCCCAGTACCAGGCAAAAGGCATTTTCGACAGTCTCAGTATTCCTCTTAGAATAGTAGCTACCGACCTGCTTTCAGGACAACGTATTGTTTTTTCCAAAGGTAATCTGGTTTCAGCAGTGAGGGCATCCTGTTCGGTTCCGCTTGCATTTTCGCCTGTAGATTTTGACAGTATGCTTCTTGTAGATGGAGGTCTTACGACAAACATCCCTGTGGGGTATGCAAGAGAACAGGGATTCAAGACAGTAATCGCTGTTGATGTTACATCGCCCATGTGGAAAAAGGAGGCGTTGCAGAATCCTGTAAAGCTGGTCGATCAGATAATCTCTATCGGCATGGCAAATCAGAAGGAGACTGAGCGCAGCAAAGCAGATATCCTGATAACCCCGATTCTTGACAATTATACAAAAACCGATTTTATGGACATAGATTCCATGATTTCTTCAGGATACATCGCTACCCAGGAGAAGATGGATCTTATCAGAACTGTTCTTCACCAGAAAGTCTTTGAACCCAGCAGAAAGGAACCTCTGCCCCCCGCCCCCGGTATAATCAAAAAAATCGAAATACAGGGTAATAAACGTACATCAGCCCGTCTGATCCGAACCGCAGCAGCAATAGACAACGGCGACACACTCACAGGTGAACTGATCCAGAGAAGTCTTGCCTCTGTCTACTCATCGGATCTTTTTGAGAACGTTAACATCGAGATGGATTCTCTTTACCGGGCAAGAATCATGGTTGAAGAGAAAGAATACTGGCGAATGAGAATGGGAGTACGTTACGATGAATTTCATCTGGGAGAAGGATTTATACA
>CAYLVN010000149.1:7381-7827 GCA_964387115.1 uncultured Fibrobacter sp. | reverse complement strand
GTAGATGCAAACCACTTTGTGACTTCAGGGGTAACATTCAACTGGCCTCACGCGGACCGCAATCTCACAGGCGCACTTAAAAAAGTTGAGGATTGTGAGGTACAGAACGTGTGGAGTGAACAGGCAAAAGGCCAGTATGAGTATGGTATACTTTCAGGTGGATGGGGTGGTTTTCATATTGCCAATTTTGAAATACTTGACTGCGATGTGCACCACATTTCCCGCGGTGGTATTAATAACTACATGGGAAATGACATTCCCGGAAATCGCTCCGATAATGTTCTGATCCGCGGCAACACTATCTGTTCAACCGGAACCGATCCAGATTATTCCGGCTCAGCAATTGCCATTAAAAACCATACCGTAAACACAATTGTCGAATACAACTATATGCATGATATTGTCAATGGAACAGGTATCGGCCTTGATGTTCATCCTGAAGATGG
>CAYLVN010000149.1:0-7371 GCA_964387115.1 uncultured Fibrobacter sp. | reverse complement strand
GCCCGAAAATGCAATTATACGCCACAATATCGTGGCCGATATTCCACACTGCGGAATATATCTGGGCTCCCCGGGAGTGCAGAGTTATGACATCTATGGAAACATTTTCATGCGCTGCAGTTACGAGGCAATAAGGGTTTCAGGGCAGATGGAGGGAACCGTTAGATTACGGATTATAAACAACACCTTTTTTCAGAATTTTCCGGGTGACTGGTCCCAGCAGGTGCGCATAGCGTCAAGCTCTGCATTCTTTGAGATCCTCGAAGTTAAAAACAATATATTCTACTGTCCGTCAGGCACATCATCCAGGGCGCTTCTTGATGATGAAGGATCGATCAGGGCCCACTCTAACAACCTCTATTATCATCCTGAAAACAGAACTCTTGTCATATGCGATGGAGTAAGCTATAACGCGCAGACAATATCCTCCTGGGAGCCGACCTCAGTTACCGGAGACCCTGGCTTTAAGGACACATCGATGGTTCCCGCCGGTTTCAGTGGTCAATACGGTCATGATCTGGTTCCAGCCCCCGACGGGCTTTCACTCTCTATTACAGGGGCCGCGATAAACAGCGGCGCCGATCTGGGGAATACTTTTGCGGGTGCGATCAATCTTAGTGGAATCGGCCCGCAGCGATTTCGTCCGCGGGGACATGCCTGGGATATCGGGGCTTACCAGAGCGAAATTATGAGCAAAGTACATTTTTTTCCTGCTAAAATGAGTGCCGGTAAAAAGCTGGTGAGCCAGACTGAAAGCAAACCAGCGGTTTTCACCATTGATGGACGTCTTTATAAAAATAGAACTTCGATCAACCCGCCAAACCCGCTTATTGACAAAAAGGGGAAAAAGATTTTACTCTCCCCTGTCTTACGGAAAGAAAAGAGATAACAAAGCCCCAGAAATAAATCGCATTTTTAAAACAGGACTACTCGCGGTTAGAATAGCGTACTATCGCAGGATCGGGTTGAACACCCGATCCTGAGAAAAGAAACAGATTATGGCTGTTATAGATTTATGCTTATCTGCCGATTATAACCGGGGCGGTTACCCTGCCTTTGTCACCGGTCAAACGAATAACATCAGTTCCGGCCGCACGTGAGCCAGGGAGCTTTACGATCTGAGATTTACCAGGAAGAACAGCTCTGCTCCACACGCGCCGACCGGCTGGATCGAAAAGCTCCGCGACTAACCAGCAGTGCCCGGCATCAAGTTTGAGTCCAGCCCCCGCTCCAGTTGTAATAATCTGCAGGTCCATTCCTGAAGAAAGGCTTGCCTTTATGGAAGGTTCTCTGATCGTGACAACAGGACTCCAGGCTCGATTGTATGCGATCATCTTTTCCCGTGTGTAGATGCCTGATGCAGTAAGGTCCGATGTGCTCCATCCGCCTGTTGTGGAAACTGAGTGAACTATGTTTCCCTGTGCATCCCAGGAACCGGCTTTAAGCGCAGAGGATGTTTCAGTGAGATCGGAAATAGACCAGTTGCACCAGCTCAGCTTCTTTCCCTCCATCCAGTTCATGAATGCGTTCATGTATTCAGTATTCAGGTTTCCATTCCCGCTGGCTTCTGAGTTTCCCCATTCAGTGACAAACAATGCTATTCCGTTCTGAAGAGCCGAATCCGCCTTGTTCATGTAGTGATTATAATGCCACTTTTCAGACGCGTAAAAATGGAAGGTGTATGCGATGTTTGTCTTTCCGGTGATAGGACTTCGTGATGCCTCGGCCACCTCAGAGGACCATTTGGGAGTCCCGACCACGATGATATTGTCAGGGTCGTTTTGACGGATGGCGTTGATAACCGCAATTGAATAGTTCTTGATGTCATTCCAGCTTTGATCAACTGGTTCATTGAATATCTCATAGATTACATTTGGATATGATCCGTAAGTCTGTGCCATCTCAGAGAAAAAAGAGACCGCCTCGGATTGATGGCTGGTTGCATTATGGTCATGCCAGTCGATAATCACATAGATTCCCTTTGCAATCGCAGCATCGACAACAGCCTTTACCCGGTTTTTATTCCCATCCCTGTCACTGAGATAACCCTTCTCTACAACACTCCAGTCTCCCTCTATAGCCATCGCCGCTCGGATAATATTTGCCCTCCAGTCATCAGCGAGCCAGTTTACAACACCTGCATTATAGAAATCTCTCCCTGCCTTGGCCTGACTCCAGTAAAGGCTCATCCCGCGAAGCTGTGCGACCTCACCGTTTGCTCCTCTTATCTGGTTACCGACAACGCTTAAAGCCCCGATGTCATTAACAGGTGCTGCAGCAGCCCCAAAACAGAGCGCCGAAAACATTATAAAAGAGCTTAAACCTGCCCTGAAAAGCGACATCTTTACCCCCGGATTTAATCGTTTAAAGCCACTGCCGATATGGTTATCAGGGTAGTAATATAAATGAGGGGAGTTGTGACGGGAACCTGTAATTTCACCCCCGGGATAGCTCTGTGACAGGGGGACACTGTACCGATGATGATCCTAGGGTTATTAAGAATTTGACACCGCACCCGTCATTTGGTTATTTTACCAATTAACCAAGAGTTTTACATAATCACGAAAAATTATGAATAAAAAAACATCAGCACAATATGAAGCACGTGCTCTCATAATTAAAGCCATGGCGCATCCTACCCGCCTGATGATAATCGAAGAGCTTGGAAAGCAGGAACGATGTGTTTCTGATCTGACGGCGATGGCAGGTGCCGACACATCAACGGTTTCAAAACACCTTCTGGTACTTAAGAACTCCGGTATCGTTGAGCTCGAAAAACGGGGACAGATGGTTTTTTATAAGCTGAAGTGCCCCTGCATTCTGAAATTTATTTCCTGTATAGAGAACGTTATTCAGGATCGTGCTAAAACACAAATGATGCTTATTTCCTGATTTTTTGATCATCTGTTCTTTTGGTGAATACCTGAAAGCGACTGGTCGTATCTCATTGATTCCGGGACATCAACTATGAAAAAACTACAGATACTGGGAGCAGGATGCTCTAAATGCAAAAAACTGGCGGGAATTACTGAACTGGTGGCAAAATCATCCGGTATTGACTATGAGCTGATAAAAGTAACAGATATCAATGAGATCATACAGTTTGGAGTCATGATGACTCCGGCGCTTGTTGTAGATGGTGAGGTAAAAGTTACAGGCAGAATACCAAAACCGGATGAAATAAGAAAATTAATCACTTGAACCCAGACCTGCAGCATTTTCATCAACGTGAAGGAATTAACCATGCATAGATTTTCTCTATCAAAAATTATGCACCTTATCAAATACCCGGTATTTTCTATTTTGATGTTCGCTGTTACAGGATGTCAAATCAAACAGGCTGAATCAAATTCTACGGATAACTTTTCCAAGACAGAAGCGGCGGTTATTACTGCTGATAACCAGGCTCAAACAAACAACAAACTTATAGTCTACTACTTCCATGGAAGTATGCGCTGCCCGACCTGCCACAAGCTTGAGAATTATGCAAAATCTGAAATAGAATCATCATTTTCTGACGAGATTAAAGCCGGTAAACTTGAATGGAAAAGTATCAATGTGGAAGAGAATGGTAATGAACATTTTACCGACTACTACAAGCTTTATACAAAATCCGTTATTGTTTCTATCCATAAAGATACCAGCGAATCAGCCTGGAAAAACCTTGATAAGATATGGCAACTTGTACATGATGAGCAGAAGTACCGTCAATATATCAGAGATGAAGTCAAAGCCTGCCTTAACGGAACATGCCTGTGAACGACATCCTGATTGGAATAGGAACTGCTCTGTGGCTTGGAATTCTAACGTCCATCAGCCCGTGCCCTTTAACAACTAATATTGCCGCCATATCGTATGTTGGAAGGCGTACAGGTGAACCGAAACTGGTACTTTTCTCCGGTTTACTCTATGCTGCCGGCCGAATGACCGCATATATACTGGTTGGTGCAGCAGTTGTCAAGGGAATACTCTCTATTCCTGGAGCTTCGAACTTTCTGCAGCAATACATGAATAAACTTACTGGCCCGGTATGTGTGGTCCTTGGTATCCTGCTGCTTGACATAATCAAATTTGATTTCGGAAGCGTTGGTGCCGGTCCGAATTTGCAGAAAAAAGTTGACTCTTTAGGTATCTGGGGGGGCGGGCTTATAGGATTTCTATTTGCCCTGGCTTTTTGTCCCACTTCAGCGGGACTGTTTTTTGGTGGACTGATCCCAATAGCTGTTAAAAGTAACTCGGTTGCCATTGTCCCTGCTGTCTACGGATTTGGTACTGCCATACCGGTCGTTATATTCGCTGTGGCAATAGCATTTACTTTTAATGCCGTCGGGAGGATATTCAAGGTACTTAAGATCATAGATTTCTGGGCTCGAAAAACAACTGCCGTCATTTTTCTACTCGCAGGTGTTTACTTAATTATTAACCACTGGTTTTAAATCCAGACAATCTTTAAAAACACAGGGACCATACAATGAATTCTGTAGATCAAAAATCAAAAGATTCAGGAGAATTGGATACCGCTGCTGTTCAGCTCACATCATCTTTGACTTTAGCAGACAGATTTGCTGCAGTCATGTGCAGAATAAGCAACAGCTTCAGAATGTCATATAGAGCCCGGCCGGGTCTTTATGCACTCGGGAGTCCGGATAAAGACTCTCCTGTTTTAGTAACAGCAAATTATAAATTAAGCCTTAATATCTTACGGTCTTCCATGAAAGACAGAAATGCCTGGATACTGGTTGTGGACACAAAGGGGATAAATGTCTGGTGTGCCGCCGGTAAGGGAACATTCTGTACAAAAGAGATCCTTAAACAGATAAATCTCAGTAACCTCAGCTCCAGAATCACGCATCGTCAACTTATCCTGCCACAGCTTGGAGCATCGGGCGTAAATGCAGCCAGGTTGTACAAAGAAAGCGGTTTCACATCGAAATTCGGACCGGTACGCGCATCGGATATAACGGATTATCTTGATAGCGGTTATTCAGCTACACCGGGGATGCGCCGTGTACGGTTCAATTTTACAGATCGCGCAAAACTCGTCCCTATGGAAGCAATCCCGGCACTGAAGATTGTTGCTTTATTTTCTCTTGTCATCGCAGTTCTCTTTGGAATATCTCCAGAAGGCATCATGTTCAGGCAGGCAATAACCGGAGCAACCCCACTGGTCCTTGCAGGATTAACAGGCGTATTTACAGGTTCTATCCTTACACCACTTTTTCTTCCCATGGTCCCGTTCAGAGCCTTCACGATAAAAGGTTTTATTTCAGGCTCTCTTGGAGCAATCGCATTGGTTTCATTTGGTGATGTTTACCGTAACAACCCTTTTCTCCTCCTTCTTTGCCTCATTGCTGTTCCACTGTTCAGCTCTTACCTCTCCTTCCTTTTTACCGGCAGCACCACATTTACCTCCCCATCAGGTGTCAAGAAAGAATTGAGAACCGCATGGCCATTGTATCTCACCGGGGCAGGGATATCAACCATACTTCTTGTTTCAGTTTTAATCAAGTTCCGGGGGCTGTTATGAAAACAAAGTATCTGACAGGAGTTTCTACATTAAAATTGACATCAGAAAAATGCACCGTTTGCGGACGGTGTGTCGAAGTTTGTCCGCATGCGGTTTTTGACCTGAAAGCTCACAAGGCACAAATTGTGGCACTTGATAATTGCATGGAATGTGGCGCATGTGCCCAGAACTGCAGCTTCGGTGCACTATCAGTTAATAGTGGCGTTGGTTGTGCTTCCGCCATGATAAACGGTATTATAACCAAAGGTGATCCGGATCTGGGAACTTGTGACTGCAGCGGGAGGGCAGGCAACTGCTGCTGAGGTGATAAAGCTGAAAGTCGCAGGCGGGGAGAATAAAAATACGTAAGATTTTGAGATAATAAGACTTGAAGACATCGCAGGTCTTATCGAAGGGGTGAAATCGCTTCGCGTTTATGAAAAACCAGATTTCATACAATGATGACTATTATAATTCTCACCTTGTAAATGTGAGCGTTTACACTTTGCGTCCTGTTTTATCTCTTTTCTCTGCGTACTTTGCGCACTTTGCGTTTAATTTCCAGTCCTCTTTCTGGTTCCACTTCTTGTTAAGCCATTTACTTTCTATCCGTTCAACACCACCATTCTGCTTTCCAACATGAAAATATCTACTTCTGCAGTTGTTCAAGTTTAGATTTAAAACGCAAAGATCGCAAAGAATGCAAAAGGGAGAATCGCTCCGCGTAACATGAATCCCGGTATTGAGCAATTATCCATTCTTTTATTGTAATAATATTCTGTCGCTAAAAATCATTGTTCCATCCCGGACGATGCGAATAAAGAGGACTTTTGTCAATGTCCCTTTCTTTTCTTGTGGACCGGCTATAATCAAAAAGTCACATTCCTTATTAGAGCAGGAAAACCAAATTGCAACGGGCGGTGAAATAACCGCTGTTTTTTTCCTGTATGCAACTTCCTTAATTGCGTCCGGGATTGCCGAGCAAATATTTTATTTTCCGCAAGCAAGTCGGGACGCATTTCGCTTCAATAAAATACTTTTGCATGTAACCTCGCAAAAATGCACATATAAAAGGTTATACCCTTACGATTACAAATTAAGCAACCCATAAGGCAAACAAACACGGATAGGGATTCCTAAACCAACATTCCCACCCCCACTCTTAAAAACGAAGGGATGGCTGGCAAATTTAGGCTACAAGCTGATTTTCCCGTGCTCCGAAGATGAAACACGTCTCATCAATGTTCGCAACGTCAGCAGTCTTGAATCGAGGCTTTTTGTGTGGCGTTACGGTTAGAATACAACTAAAGAATTGATCGATAGTCTTAATCTGCAGCTGTTCACCCTGTTTTGTGTACCGCTTGAATTTCATGTACTTATGATTAAGGAAATAAGTTTATTTCAGTTCATAGCTATCATAAAGAAATCCACTTGTACCCTGCATTCGGTACATATAGTCAGTATGCCCGCTCTTCCGCACAGCATTTCCCATGTCCACCCGGGGCTTCGAAAATAAACCCAACTCAGTTTGTCGGGATCAGTTTCACAACAGGGGCATCTGCGGGCCTCTGGCAGATATCTCTCTTTTAGGATATCAATCACCTCATCCGCATTTAAATGACCGGCTTTACATATTACCGGGTATTTTTCGGAAATAAAGGGAGGATAGTCACGATCAAGAAACTCGTCAGAAGAAGTTCATCTTGATGTTCAATAGAATTATTTACGTCAACCCATGGGAAGAACAGTTTTTTCCTATGACGGTGTCGTCTTCTGCGGAGTATTTTTGAGTCAATCATATTCATTAAGCCTTTCTGTCTCTTCTTAAATTAACATCAATCGGCGACAGTTTTTGTCGTAATTAT
>CAYLVN010000148.1:0-7832 GCA_964387115.1 uncultured Fibrobacter sp. | reverse complement strand
CAGACCTCCGGACCCCCAGCACTCCATACCCTTGTGCGCTGCAGTCAAATCCGCCGCACATCCTCTTCCTACATCACCATTACCAGGTTTGCTCCATATTACCGAGCTTCCGGAAGGATCACGGAGATCAACACAGGCCCCACCTTCATGACAGGAGAAGTATTCGAGCCCGGGTCTGTCCGGATCTATATCGGAAAGGTGTCCGGCATCACCGTGTCCCACACGTGTGGTTCCCTTTAGTGTTCCATTATCGTCGATTGTGCACGCTCCATAAACAATTTCATCTTTCCTGTCGTTGTCTACATCACCGACACTGAGATTGTGATTTCCCTGCCCGGCTGCATTTCCGTTTCCGCTGGCGTTTGAATCAAAGACCCATCTCTGGGTCAGTGTATTATTTCTCCAGTCCCATGCCGCTAGAACCGTTCTGCCGTAATATCCTCTGCACATCACCAGACTCGGTTTTTCTCCATCAAGATATGCTACGCATGCCAGAAATCTGTCAACCCGGTTTGTATTATCACCGGCTTTCCCCCAGCCGTCGGAGGGGTTTCTATCAGGCACATAATTTACAGTAATCAACTCTGCACCGGTTTGACCATTGAAAATTGTCAGGTATTCAGGACCTGTAGTGATAAATCCTGCCCAGGACCCTCCTGTTCTGTAATCCGCGGCGTCATTGTCATTTGCAGCAGGTCCGGTCCGCAGAAAACTGCCTTTACCGTCCTTTGTTCCCGGGGCGGTTTTACAGGCCATCTCAGCTTTACCATCACTGTCCAGATCATAGACCATGAATTGAGTGTAGTGTGCTCCTTCTCTGATATTCTTTCCCAGATCTATTCTCCACATCCGGGTACCATCCAGTTTGTATGCATCCAGTATTGTGGTTTGAGTTACATCCTGCTGGGAATTGTCTTTAGGAGTATGTTCCCATTTAAGAACGATCTCGTATTCACCATCACCATCAAGATCCGCCGCCGATGCATCACCGGCGCTGTATCCGCTTGCGGGAGCAGAAATGGGGATACTCAGGTAATTTGTTGACAAAACCCGCGCGGCAGGGCTGGCGGCCTGTTCAGTACCACCCACAACCGGCCTGATTGTATATGCGCCGTTCCCGCTGCTGTTGTCCTGGTAGCATGTGGCATTGGTGATTACTGTCGAGTTGAGTTTCGTAGTCCCTTTATAGACATTAAAGCCGATATCTTCGGGATCGGTTCCAAAAAGCCTCCAGCTTACAAAGTATCCGCTTGTGGTTTTTACCGCAATAAGACCGCGGTCCAGCCTCTCCATCGTTCGCTGTGCGTAAAGCGGTTGCACTGCTGTCAGAACTGCAGCGATGACTGCGGTTAGTATTATGCGGGATTTTGTTCTCATTCTTCTCTTTTCCTCCGGAACTGATTTAGTAATAGACATGCTTTATTATATAATTTAACCACTTTTCAGGCTATTTCAGTAAAAAAAGATATTCCAGATAGAATGTATAGAACAACAGGTCTACACTGATCCCTGATCTCTTTACCCGAAAAAGCTACCTGATTACTACGAGTTTCTGGTCTTTGCGCTGATTCTGGTAACAGAGCTTTATCCATGATGCGCTTCGGGCTCTGTCTGAAATGCGCACTTCATCCATCATACCTGAGAAATATCTGCCGTCAATATCGCTGCGCCTCCCGATCATGACATTGTGAGAATAATCGGTCCTGATGGAATCCGCTTTTATAACCGGGTTTGAATCTGCAATAACCCCGTTTACATATAGATACTGGTTCTTTCCTGAACGCACTCCTGAGAGATAATACCAGGAACCGGCCGCAGCAGAATCATCTGTACAGGTCCAGCCTGTAAGGTTTTTATACACATAAAGATTCCACTGTGAGTATCTGTTTATCTGAAGTCCGTACTGAAAGTTGCTCTTTGATATGATTTCATGATAGAACGTATCGATTTTATCCGTATAGACCCATGCAGAAAGCGTAAATGTCCCGTCCTCCAGGTAACTCAGCGCTCCATCAGCGGAATTGGGGATTTCGATATAAGCAGAATCGGCAAATCTCAATCCTCTGCCGATAATGCACTCGACATCTGACTGGCCTGTGCCACCGGGAGTACCGTCAAAAGAGTTCCCGGTTGCATCGATAACAGGACCTTTGCCGTCGCCCTGAAGGTGCCATACAGCCTGAAATCCATTACCTGTGTCAAAAACCGCGCTTCCGTCCGATCTGCCGGTAATGTCACTTTTGCCGGCCAGAATCGTTATAGCGGTAAGATCATTGCCCTTTACAGTGTCGATCTTTACCCACAATACGGCTGTTGCGCCCGGAGAATCCCACAACTCTATCTGGTATGGAAGAGTGTCTCCGTGATGATTTACAAAACGGATCTCAGGATCGCTCTCTGTCACCCTGCTGAAATCAAAATTGGAAGATGAGAGCCTTATGACTGCGGGAAAGTCTGTAACTGTTTCATGAACATCAGCGCCATTTTCTGTTGTGTTTAAAACAATTTTCTGAATCAGAGGCCATGATAAATCGATCGATAAAGGTTTCTGCTGTAAAGAATCTGAAACTATGACACCTCTGATATCTGTTCTGATTTCCGGATTTTCATCTGAGGACAACCGGAGCAGATATGCTCCCTCAGGCATATCTGCAAGAGTGAATTCACCGGTTACCGGGTCCACTTCTGCTTTACGTTCCAGTCCATATACCATGACGGATACAGATGCCTCTTGCGGATTCCCGTCGACAACACCGGAAAAAGCGGATGTTCTTTTCAATGTATTGACAGGCAGAACAGAATCGGTGTCCTCCGGTTCAACTTCACAGGGAATAAGAACCGCCCAGCCTCTTGTATCATTGATCTCAATAGTGTATTCCCCAGATTCAAGGCCGCTGAAAAGTATCGTTCCCGAGTCGTTTGTGACTGTGTCGATTTTTTTAGAGCCAACAGCATCATCATGGAGGTAATTTGCCTCGCGCAAACGAACCAGTGCTCCGGCACCGGGGGTACCGTCGGGATAAACGACTGCGACTGTAATTCCATTGGTTGTTTCTGAGCCGGAACCAGGACCGCCGGCAAAATCAGGCGAACATCGAAGAAAGAGCGCTGTAAAGATCAGAAGAATACTTCCCCGGAGTAGTCTCATTCGACATGCTCCTGCCAGTTTTTACTTATCGGGAACAACTGAAAATTGACATGATAAACACCGGTCGCGTTTTCTTCTTCATTGGCAATTTTAAGCACTTCCCGTCTGAATTCCGAGAGCTTCTCTTTGAGCCTGGCGAAACCTTCAGGTGAAAGTGTCACAGTCGTAGTGGAGATATCTCGCATCTCTTTGGAAATCCGTTCTAATGCCTCATTTGCAAGTTTAATGGTGTCTTTCTGAAAAATCCTGACTGCAATTGTCCGGCATTCTTCGCCGGTTGTGATAAATCTGTTTGTCTGAACATATCTTCCATTCCTGTTCTTTTTTATAAATCCCAGCCTTACAAGAAGCTCGATTGCTTTTTTTGCTTCAGACACTTTTATTGACGGCACCAGAAGAGCCGCAAGCTCCTCGTAATTGCCTGTAAAAGGATATACTCCTATCAACTCGCGGATTGCGGTGTAATACCATCTTGTGTAAAACTCATACGCTTCTGCTTCAACAGTGAAATATCCGGGTTCTTTGAAAGAGAGAAGTTTTTCAAAGCAGGTTTTAATCTGTATGTCCGATTTAGCTCTGCCGAAGAAAACCAGGCTGGTAAAATACTCTGTCTGACGGCTGTTGAGTTTCAGTAATTTTGAGAATCTCGGGATTGAATTCTCGGTGATATTTTTCTGCCCGTTGAAGACCTTTACAAGAAAACCCGGATCGATTCCGGTTTTTTCCTGAATAAACCTGTATGAAAAGTTGGAGTTTTTCGCATGGAGCTCCTCATAAGAGTCTCTGAGATATTTTCGATAGTCATAATAATTAAATATATTTGCCATGGAAAAGCCCTTTCTGGTATTATATAATTTAATGCATACTGCTACACTATCAATTGCTGTGGTTGATAAAACTATAGTCCTTGGGGACTACAGGGCGGGGCATTGACCAGTGTTCCTCCAGGGCAGATTGATTCGGATCGGAACTGATATCTTAGTGGCTATTCAGGAAACAGTTCCAGCCAAAAAACCGGTTCTGCTCTTATTTGGACTGCCGAAGTATTATTTTATGTGGCCTTTTAAGTATTGTCACGTGTGAGTCAATAAGGGAAAGAACTCGAAGGTTTCACTATGAAGACACTGCCAACCAAAAAACTCCTGTTTAGATTTATGGTGATTCTCGGTTTGTCGCTTGTTTATGCGGGGTTGCTCTTTTTTACTTACTATAAGACACACAGCTCCACTGCAATAGGTCTGTGCAATTTTCTGTTTAATATCATAATAGCCTGGAGGTGGGGCCAGCTGGCCGGTGTCCTGATGGTTGTACTCAATACAGTCTGGACCGGTATAGTGCTTAATTACTTTGGAAAAGGCGTAGACGTGGGAACGTTTATGGGGGTCTCTATGCAGATGGCAATCGCCATCTTAACCGGCATGGTGGGGTCCCTCACAAGAAAGCTGCGGTCCGAAATCGCCTTCCGCCTTACAGCAGAAAACAAATTGAAGGAGTATCAAAATCAGCTTGAGGAGATGGTGCAGAAGCGCACAGAAGAACTGCGGACTGCGAATGAACGCCTCCGTCAGGCTGAAAAAATGGAAGCTATCGGACAGCTGGCAGGAGGTGTTGCCCATGATTTTAATAATCAACTGACAATCATAATGGGATATTGTGAGCTGCTTTTAAATTCACTGGACAAAGATTCTGCCCAATGGAGTTTTGTCAAGCAAATTGATATTTCGGGAAAACGTTCCGGTGATTTGACAAGGCAGCTGCTGGCATTCGCAAGAAAGGGCGTGTATAAATCTCAAATTGTTGATATCAACAAAATCGCAAGTGAGGTTACTTCGCTTGTGTCTCGAAGTGTAAAGAATGTTGAGTTTAGTGTAGGCCTGAGAGCCGAAAAACCATTTATATGGGGTGGCCCGTCACAACTTCAGAATGCTGTTCTCAATCTGACGCTCAATGCCCGCGATGCAATGGAAAACGGGGGCAAACTGACAATTGAAACAAAGAATATGGAGCTTGGGGCCGACGCGGCGGATATCATAAGTGACAACAAACTTAGCCCGGGCACCTATGTTTGCCTCTCAGTGAAGGACACCGGCACTGGAATCAGTCCTGATGCCATGAAACATCTTTTTGAACCCTTTTTCACCACTAAGGGAGAGGGCAAAGGTACCGGGATGGGACTGGCGGCTGTGTATGGAATCGTAAACAGCCATAAAGGTGGATTAAAGGTCGAAACCTTACCGGGGCAGGGATCAACTTTTTCTCTGATTTTTCCGGTAACAGAACCAACAACTCAGGGTTTAAATACTGATACCCGTTTATTAAAAAAGAAAAAAATAAATGCAGATGTTCTGGTTGTCGATGATGAGCAGGATGTGGCTGTGATGCTCAAGAATATGCTGGTCACCATGGGATGTAAAGTAACTGTGGCATTCAGCGGAAAAGAGGCTGTTGAGATTTATAAGAAGCAGTGGAAAGAAATAAACGTCACAATTATTGATATGGTTATGCCCCGGATGAATGGCTCGGAAACATTTAAAGCACTTAGACAGATAAATCCTGAGATTAAGACAATCATATATTCAGGATATCCTCAGAAAAATAAGATAGATCTGGTAGTTGAAGATGGTGCAATGATTTTTCTGCAGAAACCTTTTACTATGACTGAACTCGCGGATCGTCTGCAACATATTTTATCCGGTAATACTGAAGGCTTTTTAGTAACAGGAAATTAAGACTCCCTGACCTCCCTGCTAAGGTCTATATTTACTTATATATTTACGGGTGTATAAGACAGATAATAATTACAGAACAGGTGTATCTTATAGAAATGAGGAGATATGAAACTGGTGTTCAGGGTGATCTTTCTGCTTCTTATCTTTACTGCCGGCGTGTTTGCGCTTGAGAAAACTCTGGTGTGGTCCGATGAATTTGATTATTCCGGTCTTCCAGACTCAACTAAATGGGGGTACGATGTCGGAGGGGGCGGCTGGGGGAATAATGAACTTGAATATTACACCGAGAAACGGACCGAAAATGCCAGGGTCGGTGACGGGTGTCTCACAATTGAAGCACGCAAAGAAACATTTGAGAACCGTCAGTACACTTCTGCCCGTCTGGTAACCAGAGGGAAGGGGGACTGGCTTTACGGCCGCATCGAGGTGCGCGCCATGCTTCCCCGGGGACGGGGGCTGTGGCCGGCAATATGGATGCTTCCTACAGAATGGGCCTATGGGGACTGGCCCAAAAGCGGAGAGATTGACATCATGGAGAATGTCGGCTACGATCCGCAAAAAATTCACTGTACTGTCCATACTGAATCATTCAACCATACCCTGGGCACTCAGAAATCAGGTACTATAGACCTCCCCGATCCTCATGACACTTATCATATCTATGCGGTGGAATGGTTTGAAGACCGGATCGATTATTTTGTCGATGATGATGCTGTGTTTACTTTTAAAAATGAGAACTCCGGCTATAAAACATGGCCTTTTAATAAAGAGTTTCATCTTGTTTTAAACGTTGCTGTCGGCGGGAGCTGGGGCGGTGCACAGGGAGTCGATGATGCTGTTTTTCCGCAGAAAATGACCCTCGATTATGTGCGGGTCTTTTCCTTTTCAGGGGGTGGTCCCTTTACAGTGTCTGTTGCTTCATCCGGAAAAGGGAGTGTCAAGGTCGTTCCTGAGCAGGAACTTTACGAATTGGGAACAGAGGTGAGTATTA
The DNA here is from genome assembly GCA_964387115.1 of uncultured Fibrobacter sp. Classification (GTDB taxonomy): domain Bacteria; phylum Fibrobacterota; class Chitinivibrionia; order Chitinivibrionales; family Chitinispirillaceae; genus JAAYIG01. Next base: position 964 of record CAYLVN010000148.1, on the reverse strand, counting down.
TCGCGCAACCCGAAAAAGGATTTGAGTTCTCCGGGTTCACCGGTAACATCTCGGGCAGAGCCGATACTACCCGGATTATTATAAGTAAAAATATCCAGGCTACGGCATTGTTTGTTCCTGAAGGAGAGATGGTCAGAAACGGCGATTTCTCTCTGGGCAGCTCATTCTGGCTTCCTCTGGGTAATTATGAGGGCGGCTACGGGCAGGGGAGTGTTGTAGACGGAGAGTACCAGGTCCAGATCACTAACGCCGGGACACAGGACTGGCAGATCCAGTTTGATCAGGAGGGAATGGAGCTTCTGCAGGGGAAAACCTACACGCTCTCCTTCGATGCCTATTCTGAATCCGGCCGCAGCATAAATGCGGCACTTAACATGTGCACTGAGCCGTTTACAACTTACGCCAAGAAAGCATTCAGCCTTACAACACAGAAAACGCGTTACACATTGACATTTACCATGAATGAGCAGACAGATAATAATGCAAGGGTGGAATTCGACCTGGGCCTGAGCACCGCGGATGTGTATCTGGATAATGTGAGTCTGATATTCAATGATCTGGTTTATATCAACTCATATAGAGTGGATGTCCGTAAAACAGGAAGTTTACAATACAGGTACTTTTATAAAAGTAAAGAGCTGCTTTTTACTAACCCGGAACGCCTGCCACTTCAGTTCCGCTTATTTAACCTCAAAGGTGAAGAGATCATTTTATTTGAAGAAGCCCGAAACGGTGATGTGGCACGGACTGTCAATCTGGGCAGATATAATCTGACACCTGGAACCTATGCCTTTACCGCTGCGATTAAAAATGAGAAGATAAACGGCCGTATCATGGTTGGTGAGTGACACCGGAGCAGGCTGTTACGTCATATTCATGATCAACCTTTTCAGCACAACCGCCACGGAATCGTCATGCCGTTGAAAAACGGCATCCATCTGAGAATTGCCGAGACATATTCAGT
>CAYLVN010000147.1:0-7853 GCA_964387115.1 uncultured Fibrobacter sp. | reverse complement strand
AATCGGGCAGAGTGTCAGAGAAGCTGCAGAGAAAAGTTATGTTGCGTTTCTGTGAAAACTGGGAGAGTTCCTCGATACATTCTTTTGCAACCATCCCAAGGGCGATCATCTCCGGCTTCAGCCGGAGTCTCTTCTGTTCAATTCTATTGACATCAAGAATATTATTAACCACCTTGTGCAGTCTGTCGGCGGCCCGGTTGATGCTCTCTACCATTCTGTAAATGCCGCTGTCCAGCGACTCCTTCATATTGTCAATGATTATATCGGAATATCCTTTTATTGACGTCAGAGGAGTCTTCAGCTCGTGAGATGCGATACTGAGAAAGTTGGATTTGAGTTCAGAAACTCTCTTGAGCTCGGAATTTGACCTTATGAGCTCAGAGTTCATCTTTGCAGTTTCCAGATTTTTCTTTTCCAGCTGCTCGGCAAGACGCAGGTCGGAAGTGATATCCCTGAAATGCAGCGCAATATACTCAAGTCCACCGCTGTTTCCGGCAACATGGAAGAAATCCATCCTGCAGATAACAGGTTCGCCTTTACCAGGCTGCAAAAGAACCCTGGCCTGCCCCTCTTTCTTCTGGAGCATCCGTTTCATGAGTTCTTCCCAGGATACGCCACTGTTTATCTCAGAGAAGTGCTCACTGAGTGTTTTACCGATAAGATTTTCCCTCGAACAGCTGAACATCTGCTGTGCAAAGAGGTTTAAATAATGTACAGTGCCGTTTTCTCTCAAAAGCACTACACCAATTGGTGCATGCTCTACAATTCCAGTAAGAATTAAATTATCCTGATCCATATTTCTACTTTCAATTATGACCGGCAGACAGATCCTGTTTCAATCTTCTGAGCATCAGCGTTTCTGCAGATCATTGCATCAAGTGTATTTGACAATCTTACAACAAGTTCATGGTAATTATTTCTGAATTTATTTCTATTGTAAAGAATATCCGAAAAAGCGGATACCCCCAGCCCGTACAGATCCTCAACCATGGCTACCGCTTCGGAATCTGTATTGGGTACTTTCCGATCATTTACTACAAGCAATGCTTTAAGCACTGGCAGAAGTTTCTTGACCGAAGATATTAAAAGCACCTCTATCTGCTTTACGTTTTTCAAAGTATGGAGATAACCGGTCGCAAGATGTAAAGATGCAGCGTTAATTTCCCGGCTGCATTGTATACTGAGAGGATTCTTTTCTACCTTGACTCCGCTCAGAACATCTTCTCCATAGAGTATCCGATAGCTGTTCTGGATCTGAAGGAATTCTACAGGCGAGGTTTCAAGCAGAATTTTTAAACACTTCCGTTGTAAAAGCAACGTAACCTCCACACCTTTTCTGTACCATTTCCGGTAGACATCAGCGTAGTAGTCGACCTTTTCAGCCGGAAGATCATTAAATACAAAAATGGTGTTTATGACCGATTTACCGGGGCGGTATTCGTGTGACACAGCGCTTCCGTGCAGTATGACACTGACGAGCTCAGTTCCTGAAATATCCACAAAATCTGAGATCAGCTCATCAACTATATCATTTGGGTTCTTTATCACAACACACACCCTAAGACCTGTTAATACGCATTACTATTGAAAAATGCGTAAAGGGGCATATCACAGGCAAATTTCTCACACTAAAAAAGCACAAAAACCCTGATAATCAGCAGGTTTTATGGCCCTTAAACGATAAGGCCGATTATTTTCCCCGAAGCTGCTGGATTTGACGGTTGTAATTGTCCGCGGCACTGAAGTCCTCTTTAATCACAGCTGCGATTTTCTTCGCGTACAGCTCAAGCAGTTTATAATCAGGAGTTGAAAGTTCATCAGGTTTCCGCAAAAGGGAGATTACATCTTCGATATCTTCTTCGTATGGATACCCGCTCATGAAACTTCGGAAGCGTTTTTCTGCCGGCTCAAATGACAGGGGTTCTTTGCGGCTATAAAGCAGATCAGGTATAAATTCCTTAAGCAGCTTTTCCTCAACATTCACTTCGGGAGTTGAAATTGTGGGGGTGACAGTTTCGTTGCGCTCTATCTGGGAAATGAGGAGTTCTATCTCATTTCTCACTTTCTGATGCTCCTGTTCACGGAAATTGGCCTGATAGATAATGGGAAGTGCATTGACTCCCAAAACCGCATTTCCAATATTTTTGAAAGACCCTATGAAAAAGATATCTCCCTCCTGATCAAGAATTTCCTCTTCTGAATGAAAAGGCACTATCTTGGCAGGAGTAGGGATAAACTCCTCCATCTCGCCCATGTTTTCCAGACGTTCTTTGAGCTTCTGGGGATCAAGCGCAGATTCAATCCCATCCATGCGCTCAAGCAGCTCTGCAAGCCCCTCACCCAACCCTTCCTCGAGATTAACTCCCATTTCTGATTTGAGGAAGTCCTTAAGGCTGCTCTGTTCTTTAAAATTTCCCTGAGCCACGAGCAGGCCGTTATGAATCATAGAGCCAATCGGGTGTTTCATTGCAGTGAGGTCGGAAGGATCTATATCGATCAGGGCATAAACTATCACCCTGCCATCCAGGTGCTTGCTGTCGCCTTTTTTCTGTTCTATACCAAGAATCATAAAAGTTCTCCAGATTTATCAGCAGGTTTTCCAGATGCCGTAATCGCTCGAAACATGACAATAGTTGAAATAAAGATAAGAATGTGCCAGGTCCAGAAAAGTTTTACCCCGGAGAAGCCTACAAGTATGTTGCCAACACAGATCGGGGATACCGCAAAGCAGGCTGTCCTGAGATAGTGACCGAAACTGCGTGTACGCTCAACCCTGAAAAGATAACCCGCAAGAGCCAGAAAAGAAATGCTGAAAAGAATCATGAAAAAATTCTGAGTCAGACTGGCAAAGAAGAAAAAGAGAGTAATGCTCATAAGATTTGCGATAAAAAAGGATCTGATCTGTTCCGCCTTGAATGAGAACTTCTCGTCTCCAAGAAGAATTTTATAGGGGACCTGAAGAACTGATTTTCCACTCAAGGACATGAACAGTTTTTCTGAACCCATAATCACAGTCGGGACCCTCAATGAATTTCCGACAGTCCTGGCAGTATCCAATATGAGAAGTGAATCGGAATCGGATCCAATCCCCGGGACACCAAACAGTTGATCAAACACCGGCATAACAAGGTACTTTGGCGGAGTGTAAGGAACCTGCAGAGCAGTTTGCAGCTTTCCATTTACAATTTCTGTTTCAGGAAATGCCATCTCTATGGGTTTAGCGATCCCTCTTTGGTCATCAAGCATATAGTAAACCTGAGAGAGGCAGGTCAGAAGTGATGTCAGAAGGAGGAGCTGGAATAGAAAGCCGGCAACAAACCCCTTATCAGCTGTAAGGACTTCCTTGTAAAAGAGGGGATCTACAATGCTTCTGTGCAGTTTTTTCAAAAAGCTCAAAATTTATTCCGGCTTCCCGGGCGCGAAAAATACCGGCTGTAAGCCCGGGAGGCAGACAGCCGGTAAAAAAGAGTTACTTCCTGTTAAGGATCTTTTCCACTCTTGGAGCACAAATTCTGTCATACTGGGGCATAGCGCCGATCAGCGGACGAGCATAGTTTTTAAATGCTGTTGTGACAGTTGAGTTCTGGACATCCAGAAATTCAGGAGACATCGACTTTGTGTTTCTGGCAACAGTGCTCAGAGGTGTAAGGAAATACTCCACAGAGTAGTCACCTGTACGCCTTATTGCGACACTTCCGTCAACGTTGTTCCACACAGAGAACTGAACCGCTTTCTCTCCAACTTCACGAGCTTCATTGGCATCGATCTGTGAAACAGTACCAAGATAGCTTCTCTGCAGATACCCGAAAGTATCGGTCCTGACCCGCTTGATTTTGAGTTGTGATTTAATCAGGTCAGCCAGAGCATCACCCAGAGCACCTGTTCCGGAGAGCTGGACATTTCCATGAGCGTCTTTTTCCGTAGACTTTGTCAGTGATGTAATGATCGGTTCTTTATTGGCATCGCAGATACCCTCTGAAACCGCGATCACACAACGGCCGTTTTCTTTGTAGATACGGTCTACATCAGTCAGGAACTTTTCTTTGTCAAAGGCAACTTCCGGCACATAGATCAAATGAGGACCGTCATCCGGGTATTTCTTGGCGAAAATACTTGCGGCTGTCAAAAATCCCGCGTTTCTTCCCATGATCACACCGATATAGATACCTGGAATGCTCCTGTTATCGAGGTTGATTCCGGCAAAAGCCTGGCTCACAAAGAGACCTGCAGAGCCGAAGCCGGGGCAGTGATCTGTAACCAGAAGATCGTTATCGATTGTCTTTGGAATATGAATGACTCTAAGCTCGTAACCGGCCTTCTGGGCATTCTCATTAACGATACGGCAAGTGTCTGCAGAGTCGTTACCACCGCAATAGTAGAAATAACGGACATCATGCGCCTTCAGCACTTCAAAAATCTTCTGACAGTATTCCTCATTCGGTTTGTCGCGGGTGGAAAGCATTCCTGAAGAGGGTGTTCTTGCCACCATTTCAAGATTGTGGGTGGTGGCCTGGGTAAGGTCCAGGAAGTCTTCATTGACTATACCACTCACTCCATGCAGCGCGCCGTAGATGTTCTCGATATTATCAAATTTCCGCGATTCCAGAATAACTCCCACAAGACTCTGGTTGATCACCGCGGTCGGACCGCCGCCCTGCGCGACAACTGCTTTTCCATGTAACTTGGTCACAATAGCTCCTTTGAAAACTGATGAAAAATGTCCAAATAGAACCGAAAAGATATAAGGAAAGAAAATAGAAGATGCTTGTGCCGCACCAAAGAACTTTCTATAGTGATTTATCTTGTCTTCGAATCGAAATAATCAGCCCAAAACCCATAAATGCGGCAATGAGAAATCCGGCTATTCCAATGACAGGCAGACCGTAGAATTTCGGGGGTACATTTGAGAGCACAACAATAGATGATCCGATAACCAGCGATGCCAGCATGAGGCCGTAAACCACCCTGTTTATCATTGTATCGAGTTTCCGCATTACCGGATCGAGTCCCCTGTGCTCAAACTCAAACCTCACTTTCCCCGCTTTCATGAGCTGCAGAATATCACGGGCCTCAGATGGCAGATCACGGAGAAGGAAAAAGAAATCCTGAACAGTGTCAACACCCTCACGGGCCAGATTACCGAAACCGAACTGCTCCTGCACCAGTTTTTTAGCAAACGGCTCCAGGTGTTCCATCATGTTGAAATCAGGATCAAGCTTGTACCCTATTCCCTCCATCGTCACCATAGCCTTAACCAGAAGGTAAAATCCCGGAATGACTCTCAAACGGTGTACAACAAGGAGTCTTGATAGCCTGTTCAGTACTTCGCCGATATTAATGGTGGCCAGGGAACGCGAACCGTATTCCTGGATCAGTTCCGTTATCTCATACTCCAGATCTTCCCTTCGCTCAATTTTCTGGTTTGACATATCATAAAGGGTCTTTACTATACGCTGGGAGTCACGGCTGGCTATGCCTACAATTATGGAGCCCAGCCACTCCCTTGAGGTCGGAGTAATTATGCCGGTCATACCAAGATCAAGAAAGCAGATGATATTTCCCTCTTTGACAAGGATATTTCCAGCGTGGGGATCTGCATGAAAAAATCCGTGCACAAAAATCTGTTTCAGTACCAGTGACGCTCCCCGGCTGGCGGTTTCTCTGGGATCTATGCAGGCATCCTGAAGCTCTTTTACATTGCTGATTTTGATTCCGTGGATAAACTCGGTGGTGATTACCTTTCTGCCGGTATACTCATGATAAACCCTGGGGATGTAAATATTGGGATCATCCTTGAAGTTATTTGTGAAGTGATCGATATGCAGCGCCTCTACAGTAAAATCAAGTTCTTTACGGATTGCACCTGCGAACTCATCAACAAGCTGTGTCGGGTTGAAAACATCCATTCCCTGAATATGCTTCTCAAGAAGCGATGCAAGGTGGTACATTATTTCTATGTCTATGACGATCTGTTCGTTTATGCGCGGCCTCTGCACTTTGACCGCCACCTCCTGACCATTGTGCAGAGTTGCCTTATGCACCTGCGCAATTGAAGCAGAGGCAAAAGGGGTATATTCAAAAGTCCTGAAAATCTGCCCGACAGGTTTCCCAAACTCCTCCTCTATTGTCTTCAGTGCTTCAGGCTCTGAGAATGGGGGAACGGAGTCCTGGAGTTTTTCAAGAGAGGTTATTAGATCCGCCGGCAGAATATCGGGTCGATTGCTGGCAAACTGCCCGAGTTTTATGAAGGTGGGCCCCAGCTCCTCAAGAGCCATCCTGATACGGTCCCATCTTGAGACCTCTTCAATCTGCTTTTTTTTCTTTACCCGGAAGATCCTCCTTCCGACGCTGATATAGCGCTCAACATTGAGTCTGGACAAAAGATCGCCGAACCCATACTTTACCAGAACGGATCCAATCTCCCCATACCTTCCAATATGACGGTAGCGTACACCCTTAATGCGTCCTGAATAGCTCAATTCTTCTCCTGCTTTTCCAGTTTGCTCAAGCGGCACTCAATATTCTTCAGTTCTTCTCTGGATGGGATATTGACCTTTTTGAGAGCCAGTTCGACTTTTTCATTGATCATTTTTTCAAGCGAAACCCTGGCCTGGTCAGTTTTCTTCATCAGTTCATCAATAAACTTTTTTCCCTCGCTCTCCGACATTTTTGCTTCCTGAGCGATCTTTTTCCCCATCTCTTCGGCCACATCCCGGGTCACCAATACCATTCCAACAGTGGCATAAACAGTTTTCCTGAGAAGCTCTATCATCTGTCCTCCTGTTAAATCAGGTTAAGAACTGAAAAGATACCTTAATAAACATTTCGCACAACCGGTACAGAGCCGGAAAGATTAATAATATACAAGATTCTACTGTCTCAGGCTGCTTTGCCGGAAGCTTCACAGAAGCAGGCTGAGCCAGCGATGTCTCATACCGGAAAGGAAAATAATTCGTTACTGCATACGAATTTTTACCGTGTAGCTATCAGGCAGCCCGGGAATCCTGCATTTGACACACAAACTGGGAAATGTTATGTTTTACATTATCTTTTAATCTCTTTCGAGCGACACAGCTTATGAAAAAATTGTTTTTTATTAACTCTCCAGGTGATTACCCCAACCAGTATCCACCTCTTGGGATGCTTTACTTAGTATCAATCGCCAGGCAAGAGAAACATGAGGCATTTCTTTATGACCTTGGAGCTGGTAATGCCTCCTACGATTCATTCATCGAAGAGATTAATTCAATAAAGCCCGATTTTCTCTGCTTTTCTATTTATACCACTAATCTTGAAAAATCGATCGAGATCATCAACAAGGCAAAAAAATTACTTCCGGACTCCAGAGTTATTGTTGGCGGACCGCATATTTCAGCTCTCCCGACACAGACTATGGCAGAATGTCCCGCAATCGATTTTGAGGTATTCGGAGAGGGGGAGATCACCTTCGCCGAATTGATCAACGCCCTCGATTCAGGCAAACAGGTTTCAGACATTGACGGGCTCTGCTTCAGGGATGGAGAAAAAATTATCCAGAACAAACCGCGGGAACGCATAAAAGATCTTGATTCCATACCCTTTCCTGCTTATGATGTGATCAAAAGATTCAAATATTCATATGACAAGTTTGCCAATGGACACAAAGTCGGTGTCGCATCTTCATCCAGAGGCTGCCCCTACAACTGCACATTCTGCAACAAATCAGTATTCGGAAACAAGTATGTCCGCAGGAGTCCGCAGAATCTTATTGAAGAGCTGCAAATGCAGAAGGAGGTTCTGGAGATCGATGAGATCTACTTTGTTGATGATCTCTTTGTAACAGACCAGAATTGGCTGGACACGTTCATGGATCT
>CAYLVN010000146.1:409-7933 GCA_964387115.1 uncultured Fibrobacter sp. | reverse complement strand
TTGTTAAACATCGCTTTACATGTATTTTACACGTAATACTGTTTTGCAAAGGACAATCACAAAGTGCTTCTCCATTAAGGTATATTACAATAATAATATTTAAAATGTAGCAATCCGGAGGTTGTGATGAGAATTCTGATCATTGCCTGCATGAGTATTTTAATAGTAAATCATGTTTCATCTGGCGTAAATCGAATAGTAGCAAAATCCGGTGCCGATTTTACAACGATCAATGCCGGGCTTAGCGCAGCAAATGCCGGGGATACTGTGCTGGTGAAAGCTGGTACCTATACCGAGATCGTCAAATGGCCAAAAAGTGGTGCAGCATCCGGTTATATCGTACTCAAAGCATTCGGGGACGGCCCCGCGATTATCTCCGGAGAAACTGCAACGCAGGAAAATGAAGCTCTGGTGGTGATCAGTTCAAAATCGTATGCTGCGATTATCGGTATGGAGATTGGTCCTTATACAACTGCAAGTGACAACATTTTTATAAAAGGCATACAGGTCGAGGGTACATCACAGCATATCCTGATAAAAAAATGCAAAATTCATCATATAACAACCACGAGCCCGTCAGATAACGCTGGCGCAAATGCTATCGGGGTATTTGGAAGAAGTGCATCGGTGCCAATTACCGATTGTGTTATTGATTCATGCGAAGTTTACAACAATATGACCGGATATAGCGAAGCCATTTCCATTGACGGCAATGTCGATGGTTTTACAATAAGTCACTGTCATATACATGATAATAACAACATCGGAATTTTAATTGCCGGTTTTTATGGTGAGTGTGAAAATTGTGGCGCTGCTGATCAGGCCCGACATGGTGTTATTTGTGACAATATAGTGGAACGATGCTCATCATGCGATAATCCTGCATACAAAGGCGATTGTTCTGCTGGAGGGATTTATTCTGATGGTGGTGGAAAGTCAATCATTGAAAGAAACAGCATTTCCGGATGTGATATCGGCATTGAAGCAGGTGCTGAGCTTTCGGATGCAGTAGATGACAGTATGATAGTACGAGATAACCTGATCTACAATTGCAATATCGGTGGAATGTTTATTGGTGGATATGAAACAAACCTGGGGGTAACTGTTTATTGTCAGGTTATAAACAATACTTTTTATCAGAATGATTCCAAAAAAACTGGCTGTGGAGAATTTCTCATACAGAAAGCACACGGGAATCTCATTAAAAATAACATTTTCTATACTAACAGCCAGAAACAGGCTATCACCACTGCTTTTAACAGTACTTCTTCTTACAATAACATGATCGACAACAACCTGTTCTGCAGTACAAATGGCAGCACCGGTATTGAAGGTGCCTCTTTGGATGCACATGCAAAATCTGGTGATCCAAAGTTTGTCAATGCTCAAACTGGCAATTTTCATCTGTTATCTGGTTCGGCAGCTATCGATGCGTGTGATATTGCATACACACCAGCATCTTTCGAACGTGACCTTGATGGAAACGCCAGAAAAACCGGATCTGCAGTTGATATCGGCGCATTTGAATTTTCAGCAGTATCTCTTGTGCGGAAAAATAAACACACAAGAATTAATGCTTCTGAGGTTGCAAAGAATAAAATGGTTATACACCCGACACAAGGTGAAATTTATGTCAAAATAAGGAGTGGGGATGCTATTTCGAATTTTGACATTAATGGGCAGATTTTAAAAAGTAGAAGACATGCAAGAGACAAGTAGGCAGTTTTTGCTTTGTGGAATTATTTATTAATCGGGAAGGCAATCCTGAATAAATCGGGACCATCCCCCGGCGACATCAAATTGCCCCCCGTGGGGTTCACAAACAGTAAACGCCTCACTAATCTGACTGCCCCGTACCAAATGCAGCCCACTTCAACCGACATTTTTTAACATACACTGATTTTGGTTCGAGTCTTTCAGTGTGGTAGTAAAACGGTATATCAGCCGCTTTACTACCACACTCTGCCCTCTGTCATGCCTCACTCGCTCATGAGGCTGTTCTGCATTACCTTCACACGGGAGTCTTTGCAGAATGTGCAGTTGGCACCATAAAAATACTTGCGGTTAGCGGTGTCGTTCATCAGGTGAACCCGAAACCATGCGGCAGCCGAAGAAAGAGAAACGCCGCCGGGCCCCGTGTACACCCAGCTTCCATGGTTCGCTTGAAGTTCGCTGATATAAATGGCCGGCTGATCCTTAACCGTACGGAAGGTTCCCTCTACAGAACTGCACAACACTGTGCTGTCCAGGGCACCGCAAAAAAACATCATCGGGGTGTGAACGCCAGAGAGGGCAGTGGTGCCGCAAATAGTTGCAAGGGCCTTGTAGCGAGGGTCAGCCGCAGACTTACATGTTGACATTCCACCAAAGGAGTGGCCGAGCTGTCCGATTTTTGAGGTGTCGAGGCGATGGTAGTAAATGCTGCTCTGATCTTCATTCTGCTTTATTATCCAGTCCATACCAACGATTGTGGGAAGAGGATCTCCTGAGCCTGTGGCGGAGCTAAGGGAAGCAACCACTACAAATCCATGTGAAGCAAGATGATTCATCATGGGTAAATACTGCCCGCACCACTTATTTTGCCCTGCATTGGTGACACATTCGGGGGGGTGCTGCTGGGGGTTATCCCCGTACCCATTTGCCCAGATAAGGATCGGATGTAAATACTCGCTTGTTGCAAGATTCTTTGGACGATACACGTTGAAACGCTGCTGCTTGTCCTTGTAGATCGGGTCTGGAACAACTCCCGCCAGGGGCCCTACATTCGTATCGGCTGCGACCTCGAACGGACCCGCAGCAGCGGGATTTGCCGTAGGCCACGGCTTAGCCGGTGTGGGAATTGAAACGAGGGTGATATTTTGCCGCTGATTATTCAGGTCTGTAATCTCAACGGTCTTGTCAAAGAAACCGGTTGCCGTGACTTTAATGGTATCGGTGACTTCTGCCATTGCCTTCAGGCGTCCGTTTCTTGAAATTGCCTTTTTGCCAAAAAGAGGAGCCGGTGCGCGATACTCTCCCTTAAAGGTCATGTAACGAAACGACGTTTCTGTGTTGGCGATTGCGGCCCTGACAACAAGAACTTTTGCGGATTGAAAACTTGTTGAAATATCGAACCGGTACGTTCCTGCAGCCGCGTTCCTGTTTACTTCCTTCATTAGAAGGTTTCCCTTCAAGTCGAAGAGTTCAACCTTGATGGGTGATTGAGTGTTAAGGGTAAACTGCAGCACACCGTTTTTCAATGAAATATTATTTGGTTGCGTAATGGCAGGAGGAGCTTTAGCCAAGGTACTTACAAAAGAAAATTTTCCATTGATATCAGTAGTATCTATCATGTTTCGAAGCACCAGTGAGACTTTGGCATCAGGGATCGGGTCCCCGCTGGAATTGGATACTACCCCCTGCAGGTTAATCATTTCAGCATTGGCTGCAAAAACTGCAACTGCGATAGTAAATAGGATATTTCTTAACATGCATCCCCCTGGTTTGATAATTTAACCAATTCTTCCTGTTATTTACCGAAAAGGAACTGTTTTTAAAAAGTTATCGTTGAATTAATACCTATAACTCTTATTGAATTTAACCCGTGGTTTCACAACAATTTTAATATACTTGTTCCTTAGATGTCTGTAAATTGATTTGCAGGAAAATGTAAAACTGCTGAATTTTCTCCTAAACCAGAGCAGTACAGCCAAGATAGACCATGGCTGCAGAAAACAGATATCAAAAAGAGGAAACCCGCCATTTTTCAGTCAGCACTCTCCTGAGTCATTGCTGCTTGCGCAGGAATGATAGAGGCAGTAAAAGCTCATGTCTTCTATAAGCTTACTGGCAGTGTTTTTGATATCTAATGTTTAACCAGGAAGGGAAGCAGAGCATGTGGCCTTTTTGCCCCAGAGAGGATCAGGGAAAACCAAACGGCCTTTTCGCGGAAATTTACCGTTTCGATAAGAAATCCAGGTCATTCATTATCGAAATCGCCCTGGACCGCTATGAGGATATTTTCAGTGAGTGGGATCCTGCCCCCTTTAAACTGCGGGACATTGATCCGGATCTGGAGCTTTATCTTGAAGGAAGCTCCGATGACATTCCTATCAAATACCCCGTTTCACTGAGTTTCACTATCCCGAAGGGAAGCAAAAATGAAAATATAGAGGAACAGGCCAGAAACGGGTTGAAAAACGGATTCACCTTTAAACGCTATTTTCTGCAAAATGAGATAAAATCCAAAAATAAGCAGACAATAATCTTTTTTGTCATCGGTTTCGCATTTCTCTGGGTAGCCACCATTTTCCCCGAAAAACTCCGGGAATCTCCATTTCCATCAATTATCGTAGAGGGGCTCTTTATCGGGGGATGGGTCTTTTTGTGGGAGGCAATCACCCTGATAATCTTCACCACCCGCGGCCTTCTGCACCGCAACCGGATCTATAAACGCCTGCTTTCATCTCCGATCCAGTTCAGAGAAAAAGAGGAACGATAGTTACAGAAGAATTACGGAGTTACATAACTCAAGATCCTGACCACCTTGATAACTGGAAGTTAGACTCTCAGTAGTGTGTTTTATTTAAGTAAACAATAATTTTTACTGGAAGAGGGTGCCCCCTCTTTCGCAAAAATTATTGCTGCAGCCCGTCGCGGACGCCGGTCTTCCGCTATCACCCCTTGTTATTCACCAGTCACCAGTCACAAGTCACAAGTCACAAGTTGCAAGTTGCAAGTTGCAAGTCGAAAGTCGGAAGTTAAGAATTAAGAGTTAAGAGTTGTTTTAATGAGAACATGTTCTCGTTTACAATTCTGACATGACACATTCACTGGCATCACTTATCTAATTTCCGAAAGGCTATAATCATTTTAATCTACCACCAGTTCCTCTGTGCGTTTAAGCGGACAGACAAGACCGCGAAGGTGGTAACTGCCTCCACAATCGGTTGACAGCACCAGGGGATAGCGGAAGACTGGCGTCTTCGACAGGGTGGAGCGCAAGGGGGAACGCCCCCTTTCAGACGTTCTTTATCTCAGGCTTGATTCATAATATTGTTGAATGCCCCCATCCAAAATATCGATACCAATATGCAGATTCCACAGCATGTGTTCCTCTATGTTAAAATAAGAAACGTCGTTATTTTACGATAAGCAGATATCCTGAAATTAAAAAACGTTTATTCTTCACAAAAACTGTTTTCGCGATGCTGCAGATAGTTGATCTACACCTGACTTATGCACCCGGATCAGGCGAGTTGCTCTTTCAGAGCTGAATGAAACTCTTTATAGAGGATGACATGGATTTATCATACCGTGATCAACACCCCCGGCAAACTGCATTTTCACGATGATCAATCGTAATATTAATAGACTTCACCATTTGCACACATGCTCATTAGCAATTTTTTTCCTCAAAGGAGGTAACCATGGCTATGAGCGCAATAGATATAGACAGAAAAGCTTATGAAAACATGAGAAACTGGGGACTGGCACTCGGTATCGGAATGATCATCTTAGGGCTTCTGACCATCTCGTTTTCAGTGTTTACCACCTTCATTAGTGTAATACTGTTAGGAATTGTATTAGCAGTCCGGGGAGTGGTAGATATCGTCACCTCTTTCACAAGATATCGCCATAACGGCATGTGGTGGCACCTTTTCGGAGGGATCTTCGCACTTGCTTTAGGCCTTCTTGTGATTGCACGGCCGGGAATTACAGCGGCTTCATTAACTCTGTTAATAGCTGCATTTCTGGTTGTGGTAGGTCTGTTCAAAACCATTGCCGCTCCAGTAGAACATGAAGCGAACTGGGGATGGGTTGTGCTTTCCGGAATTATTTCGCTTGCATTCGGGATCTGGATTCTCGGTATATGGCCGGAGGTTTCATTTTTCCTGATCGGCCTTTTTATAGGGATAGAGATCCTCATTCAGGGAGTTGTAATGGCTGTTCTTCCCTTTACAACACCTCACCCCGGCAAGGGCGCCAGAGAAGCCTATGCCCAATAAGACGAGGGTGGATTTTACCCGAAATCATTACCGTACCCGCAATCAGCTTGCTGCCGATGCGGGTACGTTTTTTTCAGGCATGTGCAGGAGGTGGTGCAGTTCTCCCGAAAAACTCCACCAGGAACTCAAGCAGTACGACCCCGGCAGCAAGCCAGATGATATAGGCAACCGTACGGTTTACCGGCAGAATCAAGGCGATTGCCGCCAGTATCAATATTCCAACCTGCAGCAGGTTTCGATGGGCACGGATCCACAACCCTACCCGCCCTGGAGCCCGGTTTCCTCCCAGCTCATAGATCCACAAGCGAACGTTGCGACGCATTCTGACCATTGATGGTGACGGGCCAAGAGCATAAGCACCCGCAAGGAGAAAGAGGCCAAGAAGAATTGCTGCAGCACAGGCAGAGATCAGCCCGCTTGTCACAGTATCGAACGCCTGACTTGTCGCTTCAGGGGTAAATACTGCATCGGACGGAACACCGGAAATGATTCTCATTTTTACAATAGAATCGGTAATAAGAAGAACCAGTCCTGCAATTACGATTCCGGCACCAAGATAAAATAAAGTCTTTCGTCTGTTTAATGATAAACCGATAGCACCCGCAATTGCTACAACTGCCAGAAAAGATATCCAGGGAGCAGCAGTATTCAGTGCCACCACATAGTTGTAAAAACGTGAAAGCTGCGCTGTCTGCAGGATCGGAATTCGTGCTTCGATATTTTCAGGTATGTTGAAATTGATGCCTCTTTTTTGAAGCTCTCTCTGCAGCGCCTCAATGATTGAACGAAGATCGATATTGTATGACTGAGCACGTTCAATCAACTGCCCGTCAACCTCCTGAACCTGGTTGAGGCCGGCAATAGCCAGACTGTGACCGAGGCGATTGGCCTCGGTCCATATACCCGCAAAAACATCGCTGCTTACCACCACCCTTGCAACCTGCCGTATCCCCATCTCGATCAGAGCCGCGATAGGTCCGGCCAGCCCCTTGGACTGCTCAGGGAGCTGATCCCTGACCAGCTGTTCTGTGTTCACCTGACGTGAGTACTCATCTGCGGCGGCATTTGCGACCACCTCCTGCACAGCTGGATCATCAGCCAGTGGCCCCACCGCATCAACCCAGCCGTCTGTGGTCAAAATAGTCCGGTTGAGCCAGAGAACCGGGATTGCAATAAGAAGTGATACCAGACCGACTATTAATAGTATCAGTGAAACTGTGTTTCTGGTCCGGTTCTGCCCCCCTGCGGCCCGTTCCCGGGTACCACGCTGCCTGCTTTCTCTTATTGCAAGTTCGCCCTGAAGCCTCTTAATCTCTTCTCGGAGCCTCTCATCCTCACTGGCATCACCTGACCTCATGCCCGGTTCCTCATTCATAATTTCACTCCTTATTTAAAACAGATAAAAAATCCTGGAATCTGGATTTCTTAGGAGCAAATGATATTCCCGAAAATGAGAGTTGGTTTAAAAACGGGGGTAGATTCTTTGCGCCGCACCAAATGCCAGTGATTAGCATTTCACCTGGTTTTTAACAGATAC
>CAYLVN010000146.1:0-399 GCA_964387115.1 uncultured Fibrobacter sp. | reverse complement strand
GTTGATGTTATCAGTCTGAGACGTGCTGATGTTTAATATCTCTGGCATTAGCATGAAATATCACATCTTCACAAATATTTGTAGAAAGGTCTGCGATTCTTTCCAGATTTTTGCTCACTGCTATAATTTCGATAGAGTTCTCTACTATAGTGACATCGGTTTTAACCAGATCTATCATCTCTCTTGTAATTAAATAATTAAGCTTATCAACCTGATCATCATTCTCAAGTACATTTAGAGCAAGCTTGGAGTCAGACCCGGTGAAACTTGTGAGCGCATCACTTAACATCTGGCGGGTAAGAGAAATCATCAGAGTCAGATTTTTGGAAATTTCCCTGTGATCACCATGGACAAAACGGATCGCAGCCTGTGCGATATTGTCAGCATGATCGCCAATTC
>CAYLVN010000145.1:5411-7972 GCA_964387115.1 uncultured Fibrobacter sp. | reverse complement strand
CCGGGTTTCGGCGCGGGACGCCTCTCTTCTTTTTTCCCCGCAGGGCGATGCGTACTGGGTTCACCTGTTTTCATGGAGAGAGAGATTCTTTTCAGTTCTGAATCGACTTTCACCACTCTCACTTTGACAACCTGACCCACTTTTACCACTTTTTTGGGATCATCTACAAACCTGTCCGCCAACTCTGAAATATGCACCAACCCATCCTGGTGAACACCGATATCAACAAAAGCACCGAAATTAGTGACATTTGTAACAGTCCCCTCAAGCATCATTCCCTCTTTGAGATCCTTTATCTCCATAACCGATTCGTTAAAATGTGCATACTTGAACTCCTCACGCGGATCACGGCCCGGTTTTTCAAGTTCAGAGATAATATCCTCTATTGTAGGCAGACCAACTTCTTCGGAGACGAATTTTTTCTTATCAATTGAGCGGATGAGTTCGGAATTCCCGACAATTGCGTTAAGTGTAGAGTTCATTTCCGTAGCCATTTTTTTAACCAGCTCATAACGTTCCGGATGCACGGCGGAGTTATCAAGCGGGTTCTTTCCTCCGGGAATTCGCAGAAATCCCGCAGAGAGCTGGAATTTTTTCTCACCAAGACCGGGGACTTTTAAAAGACTGTCCCTGGAGCTGAAAGCGCCGTTTTTATTGCGGTAATTGACAATATTTGCTGCTATAAGCCGGTTCAGACCGGAAACATACTTAAGCAGTTCCTCAGAAGCCAAATTGACATCTACACCGACCCGGTTTACACAGCTCTCTACCACCTCGTCAAGAGATTCCTTCAGCTTGCTCTGATTTACATCGTGCTGATACTGACCCACTCCAATTGACTTGGGATCTATTTTCACCAGTTCCGAAAGGGGGTCCTGAAGCCGACGGGCAATGGAAATGGCGCCTCTTACAGTGAGATCAAGATCGGGAAACTCGTGTATGGCAACATCGGATGCGCTGTAAACGCTGGCTCCCGATTCATTTACAACCACACTGATCGGCTTCTTTTCAGCGGGTACATCCTTGAGCACATCCCGCACAAACTCATCGCTTTCCCGGCTTGCGGTTCCGTTGCCGATCGCTATAAGCCGTATATCGTACTTTTGTATGTAAGCAAGTAATATGGCTCTGGCCTCATCCTTTTTATTCTGAGGCTCATGCGGGTAGATATTGGAGTGTTCAATGTATTTTCCGGTATCGTCAACTATTGCCAGTTTACATCCTGTTCTGAATCCGGGATCAACTCCAATTACAGCCTTTCTTCCGGCAGGCGGAGAAAGAAGGAGCGCCTCAAGATTTTCCCCGAACACCTTGAAGGCCTCAGCGTCAGCTTTTTCTCTGATCTCTTTCCGCACTTCCGTCTCTGTTGCAGGAAGAAGCAGTCTGTTGTAACTGTCAATTACTACATTTTTCAGCGTTTCCGCTGCTGCACTCTGGGGATATTTTATCAGTTTTGAGTTAAGGTAATTTAGAGCAGCACCTTCCTGAAGTTCCAGAGAGAGTCTGAGGACTTTTTCCCGTTCGCCTCTAAGCATGGCCAGAATACGGTGTGATGGAAGAGTGTTAACTTTCTCCTTGAAATTATAGTACATCTCAAATTTTGTCTTCTGACCCTCAAACTCCTTCTTTACTTCACTTGCAAGAAGACCCTGCTCAAAAGCCAGTTCACGCATCCATTTCCTTGTCTCTGCATCATCAGAGAGCTCTTCTGCCAGAATATCACAGGCGCCCTGAAGCGCTTTCTGGGGAGTGCCGATCTCTTTTTCGGGGTTGAGAAATTCACCAGCCTTCTCAAGAAGGTCTACTGAAGGTTCCTGAAGATCAGCAATCCATCTTGCAAGCGGCTCCAGCCCTGCATCCTTGGCTTTTGTAGCCCTGGTGGTACGTTTCGGTTTATAGGGCAGATAAAGATCTTCCAGCTCTGTTTTACTCAGAGTCTCAGTTATCTTTTTTTCCAGCTCTGCAGTGAGTTTGCCCTGAGATTTTATGCTTTCCAGAATAGTGGCTTTTCTCTCATCGAGTTCCTTGTAGTAGGTGTATTTATGAAGCAGATCCCGAACCTGTATCTCATCTAAAGAACCAGTCCTCTCTTTACGATATCGGGCAATAAAAGGTACAGTTGCTCCTTCATCAAAAAGAGCCAGTGTGTTTTCAACCTGAAAGGGTTTAAAATCGAAATCTTTGATGAGCTGTTCGGTTATATTCATTCAATATCCTCCATAAGTGATCCGAAAAGATAATACAGGAACCTGCTGCCTGCCAATAAATACAAGGAGAAAAAACCAGAATCAGGTAACTTTTCAACCTGCTTTATTTGATTTCTTTTTTACACAGGATATGGGTCAGTGAGGCTGCTATTTTAACATCTCCAGCATAATACTGTCGAGTCTGGAAGCCATTTTGAGCCCGCCAAGAGAGTTCAAGTGATTACAGTCAAAGGCTTCCGCATCAGTATAGTCATGATTACCACCATTGCCTGCATCATAGAATTTAAACGAGGAATTCTTATTCTCAATAGAATCCATAACTGATACTATTCTGGCGTAAGTAGAATCTGAGGG
>CAYLVN010000145.1:0-5311 GCA_964387115.1 uncultured Fibrobacter sp. | reverse complement strand
ATCTTCTGCTCTATTTCCGCAGGGATTCCGTTTTTGTAAAAAGATTGACTTTCGTCAAGTTCAAATCCTTTACTCTCTTTGAGCCCGCAGAGTATAGGTCTGACGGTGTAAGTATCTTTGTTGTACCAGTAAGCTATCAGTTCGAAAACAAGTACTTTCAGTTTCGGGGTGTGTGGAAGTATATACTTCTCTGCGAGAAAAGCTGTAGCCGTCGGGTCTGCGGTGGCAAAAGACAGATTTAATGTTTTTTGAGAGAACATCCGTGAATCAATCCCGAAAAAGGCCGGAGAGCACCCCAATATGACACATTGAAGATTATTGCGGAAATGCCAGAATAATCGAAGCTTTTTCGCGGCGTATCCCTGTCCCCAGGTCTGTATAGGGATATCATATTTCCCGAAAAACCGGTAAGGATCATCTTTCTCTATGATTTCTGATGGGTCAATCCACATTGAAACATCGTGGATACTGCTGTTTTCGGCCGCTTTTAGATATGTTGAATCCTTAAGCCTGATAATGTGAATTGCGGCGTTCTGGTAATCGTAACTTCTGGCCAGAGAAACAGCGTAATCGGGGTGATTGGACCATTCAGTATAATCCCACTGATCATAAGGTGATGGAACTTCATAGAATCTCTTTACATGATCCATGTTGAAAACCCTGGAATTGCAGATAAAAATTACAGAGTGGAATCCATAGGGTTTACCAACCTGAGTACTGACACCCGGGTAGCCGAAATCCAGAAACATTACTTCATCTACTGACAACCGCGATGGCGAGATCGATAGATTACAGACCTGGGCGGTATCGGTCCGACCGCTCATGGGTGGCTTGAAATAAAAAAGAGTGGTATCATTGATCTGCAGATCAACAAGGCGGGCCGTAGGATAGGCTGTGGCCAGGAACCGGCCGTCACTGCTCAGCCCTCCATGATAGGACCCGGTATCCCAGAGTATCTCAGGTGATCCGACCGTAACCCCTCCCTGCACGCGTATTCTGTAGGTTTTCTCTGTGTACCATCTGGGCAGATTATTCATCGATGCACCATTGCTGTAAATCAGGAAAGTATCCATTGATGTTTGAGAAACCCACCAGCGTGGAATAAACCCGTTGAATCTGGAAAGCACCTTCCCTGAATCATCAAGCGACCTTACTGTCAGAGTGCAAATACCTGTCGAGCCCTCTGTTCTGGAACTATAAGCTACATACTTTCCATCCGGCGATATCATCGGACAATGCACAGATTCATCTTTCCCGATTTTCCTGACCTGTATGCCCGATCCGGCATAATCAAGCAGGTACAGGTTCCGCAGTCGTTTGTTGACATGTACAAAGGCGATTTTCACTTTACTGGTTCCGGTAAAATTAATCAGATCTGTTTTACCTGCCAGAAAAGAAAACTGCACAGAATCAGCCTCTACCGTGAGTGGACCTTTTGATTGGGCCTGAAATGATCCCATCGCTACTCTGAACCCGATATCGACCTGTGACATGAACGCACCGGTCTCGTAAGGGCCCCTCCTTGCACTTGACCTTAGATAGGATTTAGCCAGCCTGCAGGAACCTCCCCTTATCGGCCTTTCCCAGGAAGATTCAAACTGCTCCTGATGAAGATGTGTCGGTCCGACCGGATCGGTTACCATGCTGTCCGGATAATTGTCAAGCCAGTCATTTACCCACTCAGCGACATTTCCGCACATATCAAAAATACCGTACCTGTTAGGCAGTTTCTGCCCTGTTTTATGCACCTGACTTCCAGAATTGACATCATACCATGCGTAATCACCCGGATCATCTATGCTGTTCCAGAAATATTCAGTCTTACTTCCTGCCCTGCAGGCATACTCCCATTCTGCTTCAGTAGGCAGTCTGTAACCAAACCGGTCGAAATGTGTCTGAAGATTTTCAAGAATAAACGGGCAGGTCTCGGTGCTGCAGACAGAAGTATATGTGTAAACCGTATCATACCCCTGCTTTTTGCTCAGTTCATTGCAATACAGAACCGCATCATACCAGGTTACACTGTAAACAGGAAAACTGTCGCCGATATCCTGAGCTGTACCTGAGTATCCGGGAACTCCTGACATCAGCGTACTGTATTCACCCTGAGTTACTTCAGTTGCTCCGATGTAAAAATCATGCGCAAACCTGACAAGGTGAGCGGGTTTTTCCTCCGGTGTCCCCCCTGCATCTGATCCCATTGTAAAAACACTGTCAGATGATCTGATAAGAATCATCTTTTCCGGTTTCGGCGCAAAACAAGCGGTAATGGTTAAATCACCAGTTACACTGATTGATAGTGGATTTTCAGTATACAATCTCCCAGCACGCCATCCTGCAAAGATATACCCGCTTTCCGGAGTGGCTTTGAGAGTTATCTTTACACCAGTAGTAACTGTGGTATCAGAAGGGATCCCATCGACAGCCCCGTTTCCTTCTGTCAGGACAGATATCCGGGCGGGCTTTTCTCTCTTTTCGGGTGGATCATTGACACAGCCGGTAACAGATAACAGTATGGCAGCTATAATTAATACAATACGGATTTCATCACTCTTTTTCATAACCAGGATAGTCACTGCTCCTCAGATTTCCTGAAAGGTACGGCTGCCGGTGTTGATGAAAACATGGTCTGGAGAATCTTGTCGCCCAGAATATCATATCCGGTCTGATTTGGATGGACATGATCAACAAAAACAGTTGTATCCAGAAGGCTGTCTTTTGTCAATACCGAGTATGCATCAACAAGAAATACTTTGTACCCCTTTGCACTTCGGTCATCGATGGTATCCTGAAGATCTTTATTGAACGGGGGCAGATAGTATTGATTGTAGTATTGCCAGGTAGGATTGTCCGGGTATGGAGGTGAATTGAGGACATAAATTTTAGATTCCGGATTCCTTTGATACATTAAATCCATTATCTTTACAACACCGCGCATTTCCGCGGTTGAAAACTGGGCATTTGTACCCATCATTAGCACCCAGATATCAGCGGTCAATCGAGGGAACCCGCTTGCAAGCAAAACCTGCATTTCAGGAGTTTTTGTTCCTGAAACTGCCAGACAGGAATCATCTGCGCTTCCGTTCATTTCGACCGTCGTAATCGGACCACGAGCCTTGAGCTTTTCAAATGCAGGGAGTGTGTCTCTCAAGCCTGAGAGTACTCTTGACCTGAAACCTCCCTGCGTGTGATCCCCGGCCAGGCCTACTACAATTGAGTGACCGGCAAAGCAGATCGTGTGCTCTTTTATCACTACGATCTGTCCTTCAACCGAGGTCTCATCCCCATGAATATCAACGGCACGTATTCTCCAATTGTAAATGCCAGCAGCATTTATAAATAAGCTGTAATTGATACCATCGGCGGTCTGCAATTCAGAAGCGGTTGAATCCGGAAGTCTCCAGAATATTATTTCAGTGTCAAGCGGTTCATTTTCAGGGTCAAGAAACCTGACCGCAAAGTCGAGCCGATACGGAAATTCCCTGTTAGCAAGCAAAAGAGAATCGATTCCCTGGAGATCCGGACATATTATCTGTGGGGCTGTGTTTGGAATTTTATTTTTTATGATGGTTATCAGTCCTTCAACTGAAATCCTTTCCCCATGAATATCAGCGGCACTTAATTTCCAATTGTAAATGCCAGCCGAATCAACTTGTATGCTGTATGTATTGTCATCAGCAGTCTGTACTTCGTAAGCGGTTGAATCCGGAAGTCTCCGGAACATTATTTCAGTGTCAAGCGGATCATCTTCAGGATCAAGAAACTGAGCTGTAAAAACGAGCCGATATGGAAATTCTGTCTCCAGGAACTCAAGAGTATCTATTCTCTGAAGATCAGGGCATATGATTTGAGGAGCTCTGTTTCTGGTTATAACTACGGTGTCAGAACTGATAAGGCTGTCGCTATCGAGGGCTGCCCAGATAACCCGGTAAATAATATTATTGCCTGTAAAAGAAACTGTTTTTCTTGATACTTTTGTCGTATCATCCCAGACACCATCTGCATCTATATCCCACAGATAAGCCTTGATAGATCCATTTGGATCAGATGCTTCAGGTGACAATTTAACCGAATCAACACCTGAAACCAGTGTGTCTGGAATTTTAGTCACTACCGGATATCCAGGATCAATCCTGGCAAATACAGTGTCGGGAACCGATAGAAGAGAATCATCATCTACCGAAGCAACCGATATGACATGAACTCCTGCTGCTGCGGGCTTCCAGCTCAGTCTCAGAGAATCAGAAGCACCGTGACTGATCACGCCATCGACATTCCAGATAAATCCGGTTACAACTCCATTGGAATCTTTTGCGAGGGCTCTGAGCTCAAGAGTATCATTCGCAAATAGCACCGTATCCTGAGCATGAAGAGTAACAGAAGGCTTTTTTACTTTTACATTTACAACAACAGAGTCTGCTTTTGAACTCAAACCATCATCATCGGTAACAATCGCTCTGACAATATGTCGACCATGTGCCAAATTATCCCAGACTATCGTAAAAGAATCTGCTGTTGTAGAGTGCCAGAACTGCCCGTTTTTGTCCACAGACCATCTGTAGTTCACTATCCGGCCGTCTTTGTCAGAAGCATTTGTGTAAAAGACTGCCGTGTCGTTTACGGTTACTTCTTCGGGGGCTACTATTTTAACGGATGGTCTGGATATTTTGACAGTAATACTGGTTGTTTCCGGAATAAAATGGTCCTGCTTCAGTACCCCTGTAACGACAGTGTGTTTTCCACTGTCCGATACTGGCCAGAATAAAAGAATCGAGTCACTACCGGATACGGAAAGCCGTTGGTTGTCAACTTCCCAGAAAAACCTGTATCTTCCCTGGAGCGGATCCTCGACTCTGAGCAGAAGTGTATCCATGGGTCCGATAGTAGTATCGTTTCCTACATTTAAGCGAATTTTCTGAGGAGATTTCTCTGTGGGATTATTAACGCATCCGGTTAGAATTAGTGCAGCAATGATAAAAAACACTCCAAAGAGTATATCAATCGGGAAGCACTCTTTTTTCCCGGAACGCTCTTTGTCTGAGGATTGATCTTTGTGGCTCATGTATTCAAAATTAATTCTATTTATAAGCATCTTCCAAAAAGTGCTTAATAGATCTCAGGATAGAACAAGGTGACTTTGACCGTAAGTGAGTACAGGTGAATTTTATTTATTAGTTGAATGCAACTTTTGCAGACACCGTCAACTGTCAACTGTTTTCTGGAAGAGGGTGCTCCCTCTTCCAAAAAAATCTTTAATCTTGTTTTTGTCTTTCAGGATTTTTGGTTTGGCCGGAGGCCCTTTATTGGTGAG
>CAYLVN010000144.1:3801-7977 GCA_964387115.1 uncultured Fibrobacter sp. | reverse complement strand
GCGCATCCATGCGCATAAGACAACCGGTGGGAAAACAGGCCACCAACAAGCCAACAGCTGTAGCCCAACATTTTATGTAGTTTACAAAGATACAATTGCCTGTCAAATCGAAAGGCGACCTGAGAAATCTCAGCCATGGCTTTTACGATTAGCACCAATGGCGACCTCCCCCCCTTCCTTTAGTATTTCCGGAAACAGTAAAAGAAACGCTTAAGGCTGCAAAATAGCGTGTAAATGAATTTGTGGAATGCTATTTGATTTTACATATAATAGCAGGCCTTGTAACAAATTGACCTAATTCAGGCAACATAGAGCCTCGCGCGCGAGGCAGTCACATATCCTGGGGGAGAGATGATAAAAAGAATCCTCCTGGTTCTGGGGCTGCTATTTATGCAGGCATTTGGAGCCGGAGAAAATACGCAACATGATGAGACAAATGGAATTGTAAATGGACTTAAGTATGTGGCAGGGGCAGGAATAATAGGGTTGGAGTTTGTGGGTATACCCATAATCGATCGTTACTTTAACTGGCAAAAGCCTCTTGAGTGGAAAAACCCCTTTAAAAACATCGAAGAGAATGAACCGTACCACCAGGATGAGCTCTGGCATTTTGTCGGTTCGGCCTCTACAACAGAGCTCAATTACGCAGTGTTAAAGTATCTGTTTGGTTTTGATGATCCACTCTTCACCTCTGCATTATCAAGTTTTCTTTTCTGGACATGGATGGAGTGTCTTGATGGCATGAACAGCTCTGGATTCTCAATACGAGATCAGATCGCAAATACCACAGGTGTTATCTATAGTTCCATAAGGCAGAAGTACCCGCAGTTTCCAATTTACATCCGCATAGGCGTGAGGGATTGGGCAGGCCTTGCGGCAAAGGCGCTGGATAGAGATCTTGAGGCGTTTATAGGTGTCAAATATAAGATGACAAAAGTAGAGATGATTTATATGGCACCTAATTATGCCTATACCGGAATCGTTATCTCCAACAGTGAAAATGGAAAAGATGACAGAATAGGAGTGACAGCAGGGATGGATTTGACTAAAATGCTGAATAATGAGTTCAAGGGCTGGTGGAACGGACCACTGGGATTTTTCAGCAATCATCTGGTATTTACTGTTAATTTTACATACTGGGTTAAATGACAATGCCGGAAAGTAGCTTGACGTGTATAATAGGTGATCTGTCTGGCATTGTTCTGAGAGGGGGCGGATAGTAAATTTTACTTTCATTTTTCTTTAAACCTGAAAATCGTAGCTGGATGAGGCAAAAAATCATAATCTGCTGAGCGCTAAGGCTTTCAGGCGTCTTGATCTTATCACCTTGTCGATAAGACCTGCAACGCCTTCAAGCCTTATCATCTCAACATCTTACGGTTTTTTTGCTCTCCCCATCTGCGACTTTCAGGTTAAAACTCTCTTCTTCAGGGTAGTCCAGTGAAATTTTGTGTTCTTAGAAGTGGTTCCAGCGGAAACTGCACTCTTATATCAGATGAAAAAAGTAAGATTTTAATAGATGCGGGGATGAGTCAGAAGAAAATCGGGGAGGTTTTAAAAGAAACCGGAACTGAACCGAAGGATCTTGATTCAATAGTGATCACACATCTTCATTCCGATCATTTCAATTATTCCACACTCCGGGTGTGCATCAAAAATAATCTCACTCTCTGGGTACATGAAAAAAACCTTCCGTCTCTCAGATCGTCTTTTAAGGGAGAATGTCTTGAAGGGCTTACTTTAAACAGTTTTTCTGATAAAGAATTTCAGGCCGGTTCTTTTTTTCTCCAGCCTTTCAATATATCACACGATGCGTATGCTGTTACATCCGGATTTACTGTCAGGTCCCGGTCCGCAGGAGAAAGCTACTTAACATATGCATCCGACCTGGGTTATTTTCCCGATGAGCTGATCCAGTTTTTCAAAAACTCAAGGGCAATTGTGCTGGAATCAAATCATGATCCGGACCTTTTGTGGAAAAATCCGCGCAGGCCATTCAATCACAAAAAGAGGGTAACAGGGCAGCAGGGGCATCTGTCGAATTTACAGGCTGCAGAAGCTCTGGTAAAGACAATCCGCAGTTCAAAAAAGGCTCCGGAGGTTGTAGTTTTATGTCATCTGAGCCGTGATCACAATACACCTGAGCTTGCGGTTGAGACTGTAGGTACTGCTCTTAACAAAGAGGGAATTACGATACCCGTTTATGCGGCCGGAAGGCAGGAGCGAACGGAGTTTTTTGAGATTATCTGAAAGATTCTCCCCGGCTGTGACTCTCAGGCTGAAAGAAGCTTCCATTCCATTGCGACTGCATCTTGATCATTAGTCCAGGTCGAGACTTTATCTGCGGCATTTTTCACTTCATCTGCGGCATTTCCTACAGCTATTCCCAGTCCGGCTTCCCTGAGCATCGGAATATCATTGGATGCATCACCGAAAGCGATTACATCTTTCATACTGAGGCCGTAGCTGCGGGCCAGAGCTTGAAGACCCTCAGCTTTGTTGGCATGGGGATTGAGAAACTCAAGGTAATAATCCCATGTTCTACAAATGTAAATAGAGTCGCCCCAGAGGGATCTGAAGTATGATTCCTGTTTATCAATTTCAGAGGGATCGCCCACGAAAATGATTTTTGAAGGGCTCTTTCCACGGAACAATTCAAAGGATTCTATGAAGTTGAAAACGGTAGATGTCTCGCGATAGTAAAGATCTATCCAGGGCTGTGTTGATGGAGTGCGTACTGAATAAAGTTTGCCCTCAGAGTAATAATTGAGGTTGAATTTATCTGCCTTGAAATAATCTATGAGAAAATGAGCATAATCGGTGGGTAGAGGTGCGTGATGAACGATTTTTGATCCATGTGATTTATCCGTGTATACTTCAGCACCGTTAAGAGAGAGCATGGCGATATCAAGGTCGATATTTCCTGTAAATTTAGATATG
Source organism: uncultured Fibrobacter sp. (assembly GCA_964387115.1). GTDB lineage: Bacteria > Fibrobacterota > Chitinivibrionia > Chitinivibrionales > Chitinispirillaceae > JAAYIG01. The sequence continues at coordinate 5,037 of CAYLVN010000144.1, read as the reverse complement.
CTTGAGCCAAGTCTTCCTGATGCAAAGGCCACAATTGAGCCGCTTTTGGAGATCTCTTTCAGTGCTTCAAGATTTGCGGCAGAGATCTGTTTTTGTGAGTTCAGAAGCGTTCCGTCAAGATCAAATGCAAAGAGATACCTGGGTTTAGAAACAGTCATTTTTTTAGAACTTTCCATCCAGAGAACCAGGGTCGGTCAGTTCTCCAAAAGAGAAAACGTAAACAAGTCCGATTTCCGGTGCCCAGTAGGTCCCGAATCTGGGCAGGATTATACCACCTAATTCGGCGGAAATGGTGATACTATTGTGTTTATTGAGAAGAAATGCGGTTTTGATCCCGGGTAAAACCGCCTGGAATTCTCTGACCTCCGGTGGTTCCGGCTCATAATCAAAGTCATAGTAGTAATCATCGTCATTTTCTGTAAACATATGGCCCCATGAGCGGATGGTGCCGTTAACACCGAATCCGGTTTTGATTCGTCGGTTTCCGAAAAATCCATAGGCACTGTATTCAAAAAAGTAGTTCTGGGGCTGATTGAGATCTCGTCCCCCGAACAGCGGCCATGTAATTCTCCCCCGGAATCCGGACCACGGGCGCCCCGCGCGAATTGATAGTGCAATGTTGTAGAGGGCTGAGGATTTGTAGCTGAACACTGAATCGAAGGATGTGGTGTCGAAACCATGCATGTAGTTCATGGCCAGACCTACTGCCACAGCGAAGTATTTAAAACCCCATTCATGGTCGATTGAGGCGTAGAAATCCTGAGGTTTATCTTTAACCAGATCTTTTATCTGCTCACTTCTGAACATTGGTATACCGGTAGAGAGGCGTACCTGACTTCTGGAGGTTGTCTGATTCAGAAACAAAAGAGTCCCACCATAGGGGCTTTGGTTGGACTTTCCTTTGACACCTATGGTTGAGTGGAGATCGAAGCCAAGAGAGAAACCTTTAACAATTCCGATTGCGTGCTCTTCGGTCATTTCAAGCTGATCTGATGAAGCATATATTGCAAAAGAGCATGTAAGAAGGATGATTATAAACAGATTCCTGGTTTCGGCTGCCGTTTTCATAGAAATTCTCCCGAAAAGGTAGTATGGTGAAGATAGTTTATTTCGGGGTTCTGAACAAAAAGAGTTATGCAGATGGATAATCCTGAAAGTCGCAGGTTTTATCACGCAAGGTGATAAGATCAAGATGCCTGAAAGACTTAGTGTTCAACAGAGTATGACCTTTTTGCC